>DNNV01000149.1:0-7591 GCA_003497505.1 Clostridiales bacterium
ATTACCTATTAAATAATTTTTTATAAAAGGAGGTGTATCTATATGAAACTAAAAAAATTTTTTGTTCGTTTTTTTTCAATTTCAATGCTTATGATGTCTTTATTAAGCGCCGGCCATATAGCACATGCTCAAGAAGTAAACATTAATAGCTCAAATGATGATATTGTTGTATTTGCTGAGCAAACCGAATGGTATTATCGTGTCGTAGATGGACAACTACAAAGACGTTTATGGTCAATTACGTGGGGTAAGTGGTTAACTGAATGGGAATGGGTATAACACTACCCGACTTTCACCAAGCAATAAAGATATTGATTTCAACATCTCATTGCTTGGTGAATTTCTTATTTCACTGTGTGAATATAAAAAATAAGACTACGGAAATACCGTAATCTCATCATTCAATCATACTATTTCAAATTACCGCCAAAATGGGCCATTGCGTCCTGTAAATCCTTTATAAACTCAGGCTTAATCAGCTCAAAGTATTTAGACATTACTTCTTTGAGATATTCCGCGTCAAAGGTGCCGTTTGCTTGTTTTTCAAATCCGGCATTCAATAAAGCCTTCGCTTCTTCTTCCTTGCCTTCAGCTACACGCTGCATAAAAAAATTATAAAACATTTCTTGTCCAGGGTTCATTATTTTCCTCACTTTATTCTCTATTTTCGTTTATTTTTTCTGCAGTACCTTTTTCAGATACTGCCCTGTGTATGATTTTTTTACCTTGGCAACTTCTTCAGGAGTACCCTGTGCAACTATTGTTCCGCCGCCGTCTCCTCCTTCAGGTCCCAAGTCGATTATGTGGTCTGCTGTCTTTATAACATCAAGGTTATGCTCTATCACTATTACAGAGTTACCTACCTCCACAAATCTGTTCAGCACCTCAGTAAGCATGTGAATGTCCGCAATGTGAAGTCCTGTGGTGGGCTCGTCAAGAACGTACAGCGTGCTTCCAGTACCTCTTTTGCTCAGCTCATATGCAAGCTTGATACGCTGCGCCTCTCCTCCCGACAGTTCTGTTGAAGGCTGACCAAGCTTAACATACCCCAACCCCACATCCTGCATGGTTTTTATTTTATTGTATATTTTCGGAATATTTTCGAAAAACTCCAGTGCTTCATCTATAGTCATGTCCAGCACTTCCGAAATATTCTTGCCCTTATACCTTACCTCAAGAGTTTCCCTGTTGTATCTCTTGCCCTTGCACACCTCGCAGGGCACATATACGTCCGGAAGGAAGTGCATTTCTATCTTCAGGATTCCGTCACCGTGGCATGCCTCACATCTTCCACCTTTGACATTGAAGCTGAATCTTCCCTTCTGATAGCCTCTTTCCTTGGCTTCAAGAGTCATGGCAAATACGTCTCTTATATGATCAAACACTCCTGTATAGGTAGCTGGGTTTGACCTGGGCGTCCTTCCTATCGGTGACTGGTCAATACTGATTATCTTATCTATATTTTCCACGCCCAGCATTTCGTCATATGCGCCGGGACGGTTGTTGTTCTTAAACAACTTCTGATGAAGTCCCTTGGATAGTATCTCATTTATCAGTGAGCTTTTTCCGGAACCGGAGACCCCTGTAATGCAGCACAATACTCCCAGAGGTATTTTTACATCTATATTTTTAAGGTTGTTTTCTCTGGCACCCTTTATTTCTATAAACTTATCAGATGTCTTTCTTGTTTCGGGAACATCTATTTTCTTTCTTCCGCTGAGGTACTGTCCCGTAATGGAGTTTTCATCGTTCTTAATATCATCGTATGTTCCGAAGGCAACTACTTCTCCGCCGTGAACTCCTGCTCCGGGACCTATGTCGAGAATATAGTCCGCATTTTCCATCGTCTCCTCATCATGCTCCACCACAATTAGGGTATTTCCCAAGTCCGTCAGATTTCTGAGAGTCTTAATAAGCATGCTGTTATCTCTCTGATGCAAACCTATGCTCGGCTCATCCAGCACGTAGAGCACACCTACAAGGCTTGAGCCTATTTGCGTTGCAAGCCTTATTCTCTGAGATTCCCCACCGGACAATGTGCTTGCATTTCTTTCAAGAGTGAGGTAATTAAGCCCCACATCTGATAAAAATTGAAGTCTTGAGGTTATTTCCTTTATTATCTGATCCCCTATTGCCTCATTTTTCGGACTAAGCTTCAGCTCGTTGAAAAACTTCAAGCTTTTTGTCACGGACAGCTTTGTAACCTCATATATATTTTTGTTTTCTATTTTAACCGCAAGGCTTATAGGATTGAGCCTCGCCCCGTTGCACTCTGGACACGGACTGTCATTCATAAATTCTTCAATCCATTCTCTCATTTCCGGAGATTTGGTTTCCATGTATCTTCTTTCAAGATTGTTTACAACGCCCTCAAACTCTTTGTTGTACACCCTGGGTCCCTGGAATTTGCTTACGAATTCCACAGTCATGTTTCTTCCGTTGGTTCCGTAAAGCAGTTCGTCCATGAATTCCTTAGGTGCCTCCGACAGCGGCTTGCTGATATCAAATCCATGAAAATCTGCTATCCCTTTAAATATCTGATAGTAGTATCCATCCTCGTCTGCTCCAAAGGGAACAATTGCCCTTTCAGCAATTGTCTTTGTATAATCGGGGATTATTAAATCAACATCGATTTCTTTCTTTATTCCCAACCCACTACATGCCTTGCACATTCCAAATGGATTGTTGAAGGAAAACATTCGGGGTGCAATTTCTCCGAACCCTATTCCGCAGTGTGTGCAAGCAAACTTAGTGCTCATGAGAAGTTCTTCCATTCCCACTACGTCAAGAAGTACCATTCCTTCGGAAAGCTCAAGCGCTGTTTCTACAGAATCCACAAGCCTTTTCTGTATTCCTTCCTTGATTACAATTCTGTCTATTACAACCTCTATATTATGTTTCTTGTTTTTATCAAGATTGATTTCCTCTTCCAGCTCATACAGCTCGCCGTCAACTCTCACCCTCACATAGCCATCTTTCTTTATATTTTCCAGAAGCTTTTTGTGAGTTCCCTTTGCACCTCTCACCATTGGTGCAAGAATCTGAATCTTTGTTCTTTCCTCGTATTCCAGGACCTTGTCTGTTATCTGATCTATTGTTTGTGTTGTTATGGGCCTTCCGCAGGTGGGGCAGTGAGGAATACCTATTCTCGCATATAAAAGCCTGTAATAATCATATATTTCAGTAACTGTTCCCACGGTTGAACGCGGGTTGCGGTTTGTTGTTTTCTGGTCTATGGATATTGCCGGTGACAAACCCTCAATGGACTCCACATCCGGCTTATCCATCTGACCTAAAAACTGACGGGCATATGAAGAAAGACTTTCTACATATCTCCTCTGTCCTTCCGCATATATGGTGTCAAAAGCAAGGGAGGTTTTACCTGAACCACTGACGCCTGTAAAGACAATGAGCTTATCTCTTGGCAGTTCAACATTTATGTTTTTGAGGTTGTTCTCCTTCGCTCCTCTTATTATAATTTTATCCATTTTATGTCCTTTCGGTTAATATAGTCAAACGATTATGACTTACGCAGCTCTTTTATTTCATCTCTCAGCCTTGCCGCCTTTTCAAACTCAAGGTTCTCAGCTGCCAGCCTCATTTCATTTTCAAGCTCCACAATATAGGATGCAACATCAACAGCATCTTTTCTCTTGACATTGTATTTTTCTTCTCCCTCAGCAACCTTGGTAGCCTCTATAATATCTCTTACTCCCTTGATTACGGATGTAGGTGTAATATTGTGTTCCTTGTTGAATTTATCCTGAATTTCTCTTCTTCTGTCTGTTTCTCCAATTGCTCTTTCCATTGAGCCCGTCATTTTGTCGGCATACATTATAACACGGCCGTCAATATTTCGCGCCGCTCTTCCAACGGTCTGGATCAAAGATGTTTCCGAACGGAGGAAGCCTTCCTTATCTGCATCAAGTATGGCTACAAGAGATACCTCAGGCAGGTCAAGCCCTTCTCTCAAAAGGTTTATTCCTACAAGCACGTCAAATTCTCCCACGCGCAGGTCCCTTATTATCTCCATCCTCTCAAGGGTATCAATGTCGGAATGCAGATACCTAACCCGTATTCCCGTATTTTTAAAATAAAACGTAAGATCCTCTGCCATTTTTTTCGTGAGAGTGGTAACGAGCACCCTCTGGTTCTTGGCTGTGGAAATCCGTATTTCATTGATTAAATCGTCTATCTGGTTTTCAACAGGTCTCACATAAATCGGAGGATCTAAAAGCCCTGTAGGACGTATAATCTGCTGAACAACATTCTGTGAATGCTCTGCCTCATATGGTCCCGGCGTGGCGCTTACGAACACCACCTGATTGATTATTTTCTCAAATTCATCAAACTTAAGCGGTCTGTTATCTAACGCTGATGGCAGTCTGAAGCCGTAATCCACTAAGGTTGTCTTTCTGGCCCTGTCACCGTTGTACATTCCTCTTACCTGAGGTAGTGTAA
Source organism: Clostridiales bacterium (assembly GCA_003497505.1). Lineage (GTDB taxonomy): Bacteria > Bacillota > Clostridia > Tissierellales > Sedimentibacteraceae > Sedimentibacter. Next base: position 4,462 of record DNNV01000149.1, read on the forward strand.
CATGTGACTCATCTATTATCATTAAAAAATCCTTAGGAAAATAGTCCAGCAGCGTAAACGGTCTGGAGCCAGGCTTAAGATTGTTTATATGTCTTGAATAGTTTTCTATACCGTTGCAGTAGCCCATTTCCTGAAGCATCTCCAGGTCGTAATTCGTTCTTTGCTCAACTCTCTGCAGCTCCAACAGCTTATTTTCGCTTTCAAATTGCTTGAGTCTTTCCCCTAATTCCTCCCTTATGCTCACCACAGCCCTATTTACATTTTCTTCTGTAGTTGCATAGTGAGTTGCCGGAAATATCGAAATGTGGTTTCTTCTGCCTAAAATTTCTCCCGTAACCGTATTTATTTCAGTTATTCTGTCTATCTCATCACCGAAAAATTCAACTCTTATGGCATTTTCGGAGGAAGATGCGGGAAATATCTCCAGTGTATCTCCCCTTACGCGGAATGTGCCTCGCGTAAAGCTTATATCATTTCTTTTATATTGGATCTCTACAAGCTTTTTAATGGTTTCGTCCCTGTCTTTCTGCATTCCTGGCCTTAAGGATATAACGAGATTTTCATAATCCACGGGGCTTCCCAAACCGTATATGCAAGAAACGCTGGCAACTATTATTACATCTCTTCTCTCAAAAAGAGATGCCGTAGCAGAGTGTCTCAATTTATCTATTTCATCATTTATGGATGCGTCTTTTTCAATGAATGTATCGCTGCTTGGAACATATGCCTCAGGCTGGTAGTAATCATAATAGCTTACGAAGTACTCAACCGCATTGTCAGGAAAAAATTCCTTGAACTCAGAACAAAGCTGTGCAGCAAGTGTTTTATTGTGAGCTAAAATAAGAGTTGGTCTCTGGACCTTTTCAATTATATTTGCCATTGTAAATGTCTTGCCCGAGCCTGTAACCCCTAAAAGTGTCTGATATTTCAGGTTGTTGTTCAAACCTTTTGTAATTTTTTTAATTGCCTCCGGCTGATCACCGGTTGGCTTAAATTCAGATTTAATTTTAAATTCACCCATAATTTCACCTCAGCTTCATCTAAACGTATGTTCGCTTTATTATATATCTTTTGCTCCTTGAAGTCAATAAAAAAGCCGTCAGAAAAGACGACCTCCGGTCAAGGAAATTTTGTTAATTCTCCAATGATACTACAAATCCTTCAATATTTTCCGGTGATACTTCCAATATTCCAAAACTTTCGTCACCGCACTTGGGCATGATGCTGCTTCCGGGATTGAAAAATAATATATTATCTATGACTTCATTCTGAGCGCAGTGAGTGTGGCCGTAAATAACCGCATCTGCTTTTTCTGCCTTGACATAATCCTTCAAATAATCAATACTTTCCTTTACATGGTGCAGATGACCGTGGGTTATTATAAGTCTTTTTCCCTCAATAACCTCATTGATTATCGGCGGTTTATCGGAAATGCTGTCACAGTTGCCCGGAACCTTTATGACCTTGTCTATATTGAGACGGTCAGCATATTTCTCCGCATCTCTGTATTTGTCTCCACAATGAATGAGCATTTCGAATTTTCCATGTTCATTTATTTTTTCTATCTGTGAGTTCAGAACAAAGTTGTGACTGTCGCTTATTACTAATATCCTCATTGTTCCTCCAGCTTTTCCCTTAAGTTCCTCAAAGCCCTTGCCCTGTGGCTCACATTGTTTTTTTCATCTTCTGTCATTTCCGAAAATGTCCTGCCTGTATCCTCCACTATGAACAGTGGGTCATAGCCAAATCCATTTTCTCCTCTTTCCTCAAAGGCAATTGTTCCGTCAACTCTTCCCTCTGCTGACACCCTTCTGCCGTCCTCGAAAATAACAGCCATAACTGTTTTAAAATATGCCGTTCTTTTTTCTGCCGGCACATCCGTTAAATTTCTTAAAAGCAGGATGTTGTTTTCTTTGTAGGAAACAGGCTCTCCGGCGTATCGGGCAGAGTACACCCCAGGGTCTCCGTTCAGAGCATCAACAAATAATCCTGTATCGTCTGCTATGACAATTCCCTTTACCAGCCTATGAAGCTCTTCCGCTTTTTTGAAGGCATTTTCCTCCAGTGTGCTGCCATCCTCTTCCACTTCAAAATCCGTATAGCCTAAGTCATCCTTTGATACAACCTCAAATGACATACCTTTCAATATGTCCTTTATTTCGCTTATCTTATGCTTGTTTCCGCTTGATAATATAACCCTTCTCATCATTTCCCTATAGTTTCGCTGATTTTTTCTCCCAGCGCCTCTCTCTGCAATTTATACAGCTCCTCACATCCCTTTGATGCAAGAGATATGAGATTCATGAGTTCATCTCGTGTAAATGTGGCTTCTTCACCGGTACCCTGAATTTCAACAAATTCTCCTTTGTTAGTCATAACAATGTTCATGTCCACATCGGCACTTGAATCTTCTTCATAGCAAAGATCCAGAATTGCTTCGCCTTTACCTATTCCAACACTGACTGCTGACACAAATGCTTTTACAGGCATTTTTTCTATTTCATTTCTGCTCAGCAAGCCGTAGAATGCATCAGCCATAGCAATGAAAGCACCTGTTATGGAGGCTGTCCTCGTTCCTCCGTCCGCCTGTATAACATCGCAGTCTATCCAGACAGTCCTTTCCCCTACGGCATCCAAATCCACAACGGACCTGAGGCTCCTGCCTATAAGCCTCTGTATTTCCTGGGACCTTCCGTCAATTTTTCCCTTATTGATATCTCTCGGTTTTCTTGTCTTCGTTGAGCCCGGTATCATTGAATATTCCGCTGAAACCCAGCCCTTGCCCGTACCCTTGAGAAATGGAGGAACCTTGTCCTCAACAACTGCCGTACAAATTACCTTTGTGTTTCCCACCTCTATGAGCACCGACCCATCAGGGTGCATTATGTAATTTCGTGTTATTTTAACCTGTCTTAATTCATCGTTTAATCTTCTGTTATCTCTGTCCATCTTTACTCCTAATCAACATATGGGAGTATTATACCCCAATTGTATTAATTTAACAATATTTTTCAAAAAACACCCCCGCACTTGGCGGGGGCATAAATTAAATTCCTAAGCTGTCAAGCTTTTTCAAATCATATCTGTTGATAATGTCTATAAGCTTTATCGAATACTGTGAATCCGTAGC
>DNNV01000149.1:7725-15040 GCA_003497505.1 Clostridiales bacterium
GAATACTGTGAATCCGTAGCATATCCGCATCTTCTCAATGCCCATGCCCCCTGGGTGCTGTCAAACATAACCGCTCTGAATGGAGCATATCTTTCTCTTGTGAGAAGAAGGTCATTGTGGTCATCCCAGCTTTCGCTCACGTTGTTGTATGCTCTGAAGTCATCATCAATTCTGAAGGAAACTCCGTTATATTCCTCCCATGTATTTGAGGTAACCGAACCCGCTGAACCCTTTCCTTTTATTCCGAACAGGTTGTTGGAAAATTGACCGGTATACTTATCAACCGGAACACTTTGTCCCCATCCTGTTTCAAGGATTGCCTGAGCTGTCTGAAGAGCAGCCGACATACCTGTTTTCTTCTGAGTGTCAACTGCCAGCTTCGATGCGAAGTCCATGAACTGATCCTTCGCAATTACAGGCAGAGCGGTGTATATTTTACCTGTATAAATTGTAAACTTAACATCCTCTGTTTTCAGGGTCTTTCCTCCATAAACAGCTTCTGCCCTCAGGCTCCATGAGCCTTTGTCCTCAGGTGCCGGAGTGTATGATTGCTCCGTAAGAGTCTTGCTCACTCCAGTCTTTGTATTTGTAAGGATGTATTTCACACTGTCAGGTGTAATATTGCTCTTTATACCAAGTTTGAATGTTTCCGTAACAACCTGTGCCGGACCTACGCTTTGCAGCAGTATCTTTGGTGTTCCCACAACATTGACCTTCACGGCTGCACTTCTGTATGTATTTCCCGCGGTATCCTTAACTCTGACATAAAGCTCTTTGCTGCCTGCCATTTCAGGGCCGGGAAACCAGCTGTAATTTCCGTAGCCTGCCTTGTACAGCACAGTTTCTGCACCTGTAGAAGCGTCCACCGCTACGTATTCTGTTTCGCTGACATTAAAATTCCTTGATGTCTTAAGTGTCACCGAGCCGTCTATTGTCTGCCCTGATGTAACTCCTCCAAGATTAATGTATCTATTCACGGCAACCCATACCTTAACATATTCTCCGTTGTAAGCTTTGCCTGCAGTGTCATATGCAATCACCCTCAGCCACATATTTCCGTTGTCCTCCATAACAGGGACCATTGTAAATTTGTCTGCAGGGTCAAGTCCTGAAGATATATAGTATGCGTTTGTATCAGGATTAATTATTTCATACTTCACATATGCCGCTGAAAAATTCAGCTTAGCTCCAAGGGGTACGCTTCCTGCTGTAACTGTTTCACCGTCTGTGAGACCTGTGAGTTTTATCTCCGGAGATATGCTTACCTTCACGGGAATTGAATCCCCTGTGAGGAAATTCCCCGCCTTATCGTAAACAGCAGCCACAAGTATTCTTTCTCCGTTGTCCTCCATTGAAGGCATCCATTTATATGCAGAATTCAAATCTGAACCTTTTGCAATTATAAAGCCTTTCTTTGTATCCTTGTTGAGAAGAAGATACTTTATTTCCGCAGCACCCTGAGGTACACTTCCAAAAGCAGTTCTCAGATCTGTAGTACCTTTAATGGTTTGTCCTGATTTCACACTTGAAATTTCAGCATCAAAAAATGGTTCAATCTTTGATTCTTCAGATGAATTAATAACTACGGATCTTTTGTCGTTATCCCATCGTATGCCCACTCCCAACGCATTGCTTACAAGACGTATTGGCACAAATGTGCGGTCTTCCTTTATAGTGGGAGCAACATCTATTAAATTGTAAATTGTTTCATTATCTATAGTATACTCGACTAAACGGCTGTCTATGGATAATGCAACATGCATGTCCTCTTTTGATATATGTACTGTCCTGGTGCTGTTGTCCCACGTTACTACCGCATCCAGCTCCTCTGCAATCACTCTGAGCGGAACAAGCGTCCTGTCATTTTTTATGTAAATTTCAGGGTCCGTTTCTATTTTCTTTCCGTCAATCACAAGTTTTATGGGATCCTGGGCGTAAGCGTCCGGAGTAATATTGACAATAGCAATAATCACCAACAACACAATGATTATTTTCCAATTAAGTAATTTTTTCAGCATATTTTCACCTCTCACTTCTTTTTTTACATTATATCACAAAAAATATCTTCAAATGTTACGTATTTATGTCTTAATTTATCCTCATTTGCCCCCAATATATTTACAGTCATTAATTTCACGCATAAAGTCAAACTCATCCCGCCTGCATATACTGTAATATATTCAACAATTAAACGGAATAATACATTGAAAGGATGTTAATATATGGCTAATGCAGGCAAACCCTACAAAGCTAAAAACAAACTTATAAAAAAACTTGAAACCGCTGAAAAAGAAACTGGTTTTTTAGACGTCAGCGTATATTCGGAAAATACAAACGCCCCTGTAAGCGGTGCAGATGTATTCGTATACTATTTCAATGTCAGGGGCATATATCATGAAGCCGCTACAATAGATGAAATAGCTCATTATGTTACGGATAAAAACGGGAAAATACCTGTCATCGAGCTTCCGGTAATACACGTGTATGGTAAACCGGAAGAAAATATGGACGAATATCAGATGAGAGTCGATGCTAACGGTTATTACAACGTCATAATAATGAACATGGAGATATTCCCGGGTATTACAACCAACTATAATGTAGTTTTGACTCCATTCCGCACAGGTGAAGAACATATAGAAGTTATTATCATACCGGAAAAACACTGATTTTATGTATGTCTTCCTATATCATGCAATCGGATATACGGAGGACACACATAAATCATCGACATATCTCCCATTATTTATCTCATATATTCAAACTCATATAAAACATTGCCGTTTTTGTCCTTAATCTCAACAACTGTGCCATTTGTCCATTCAGGCATAATGTTCACCTTTTCATTGGAAGAATTAATTTCATTCAATTGAACTATATATTTGTAATTTATTCCGTAGCTGTCCTCTATATATGCGTATACCACCAGCTTATCATTTGGCTTTAACTCAAATTCTTCACTTACACCTGTACTTATGAACCTTGTAATATAATCGTGATTTTCAGTAAACGGTATATCAGCATGCTGCTCCTTAATTTTTTCTCCGTTTAATTCGTATACAATATACGCCTTCTCCGGAGCATTGTTTTCATTTGAAGAAATACGAAGTTCAACTTCTCCGTTCATTTTATACTTACCTGAATTATATGACCCGTTCCCCAAATACGACCCATCTATCTGCAAAATAAACTTGTCTCTCATGTCATAATATTTTTCAAGACTTTCTGTCTTTTTCACTCCGCTTTGCTCCAATACCGCCTTAAGCTGAAGTTCCCCGAAAATATTTGTATTGAATTCCGCAGCAAATGATGTTCCCTTGGGCAGCATGGAAATTTCCTTGTCATTCGCAAATATGCTTACAGTCAACTCCTCGGAGTATTCCTTCGGTGTAATCGTCACTTTAACAGGAATGGTCAAATCTTCGTTTAATTTCTCTCCTAAAACCACTTCATAGCTATCCAAAATACTTCCCTGCTTCTCAAGTGCCGAATAAATATCCGAAGTAATACCTGAAATTCTGCTCTCCACACCATACATGGAGCTCCTGAGATTATTAAAATTCATGTCAATTGAATTCTCTATTCCATACAATTTGAATAAGGTAAAAATATTAAGTACCGCCAGAGCCACTAATGCAATTTCAAGATTTTTCTTCATCATCGCCTCCAATATCACATATCTCAAATACTAATTACATATATATGACGAAATATTAAGAAATTTGTTCCATGATTTTTATTTTTCATTCCTTTACTGATATACTCCCTTCCATAAGCCATAAGGCATTATTTATTCATATTTTACTGAACAATCAACATTTTAAAGCTCCGATTACAGACTGATTTTAACAAATACAACATGCCTGTTGATTGAAAGGATAAATGTCGGTATAATATAAATAACAGTTAACCAAATCGGAATTTTTTTTATTGAGAAGGATATCAGCTATGGACAATAATATTATGTGGTATTTGGAAAAACAAGTTGAAAGAACCATTAGTAATTTAAAAAAACGTAATATGGCGGGCTTTTTCGTAAATGACGAGCATGAATTAAAAAAGGCGTTAAAAGAGCTTATAAATAAGAATTCAGTTGTCGGCATTGGAGATTCCGTAACTCTCCTTGAAACAGGCATTATTGACTTCCTGCGCAATGGAGATTACGACTTCTTGGATAAATACAGAGAAGGTATCACCGGCGAAGAGAAAAGGCAGCTTTATATACGAAATTTTTCAGCTGATACCTTTATGTGCAGCACAAATGCATTGACAGAGGACGGAGAACTTTACAATATTGACGGAAACGGAAGCAGAGTCGCTCCCATTATTTACGGACCAAAGCAGGTTATTATAGTTGCAGGGATAAATAAAATTGTCAGAAATATTGAAGAGGCTGAGAAAAGGGTCAGAAACTATTCTGCTCCTCTTGATGCAAAGAGATTAGGCAAGAATACCCCATGCACCACCCTCGGCTATTGTACGGACTGTAAAAGTCCTGATAGAATATGCAATGATTTTACAATTATAAGAGGGCAGTTTGTCAAAGACAGGATTAAGGTAATAATTGTAGGTAAAAAATTAGGGTATTAAATTTGACAAAAAAGACATCCGCTGTTATGGAGTATGCCACATATCGGACAGAACCTCGACAAAGCTGATGTCTTTATTTATTGTATCGGTAGCTTCTCTATTCTTTCAAGCCATCAATATCCAATAAATTATAATCAAATACAATTTGTTCTCCGTTATTAATCACAATGCACGGCAGCCCAACACGACCACCTTCTTTAACTTCCTTAAATTCAGGTGCATTGTCCCTGTATTTTAAAAACCGTTTTAGGTTCAACATATTTTCTGTAATATCAAGATATAAAAACTCAATTCCTTTTTCGGAAAGATACTCTTTCGCCGGTAAACAGTCCGGTCAATGCCTGCTTCCGTACATAATTATTTTTTTCATTTTCTTCCTCCTGATTCCTTAATCTTTTTAGCTACCTTACAGTATATTCATATTAAATAACATCCCAGTCCCTGTCAAGATAAATTTCATAGAGTATAGTTCTTATACTTTCATTGGTGATTTGTTTGGCAGCTTCGTCATAAAGATTTTTTCCCTCTGAGCGTCCCGCTCCCATTATGAGCTTAAGTAGGAAATCTTCAAACACCTGAATTTCATACTGCTTCGGCGAATTATTTCCAAGCTCTGCGAGGGCATTTTCAACCTTGCTTGATGAAAGAGAAGAAATGCGGAATTTTTCTGATTTTATAGTATTAACCGCTTCTTCATATTCACCCATGTACATATTCAGATAAAAGAGAGTATCGGTAAAATAGCTCATATTTTTAAAGGCTTCCTTTGCTCCTGTCCAGTCCTTTGTCACAATACAATATCTTCCTAAAATATTGTAGCCTTCATCACCAAGATCGTCTTCCAAATCATCTATAAGTGAACGTATTAAATTCTTATTTCCCTCTATCTCACCCATATCCATGTCCTGAATTGTGCCTAAAAGTGATTTCCCGTCTACAAACGGAACATATAGCTTAGAAAGCTCCATAGCTCGTTCAAGGTTTCTTTCTCTGTCTTTCCAGCCAAACCCGTATATCTTCACGAGATACCTCACCGCTTCTTCATTACCAGGGTCATCCTTAAGTATATTTTCATAGTACTCTATTGCCTGCGGATACTTTTGCCCAAGAATGAGCTTCTCACCTTCAGTCATTGTACCTTCTGCAATTACACTGGGCATGCTGTCATAATATTCTCTTAAAGGCAGGCTGCTGCTAATCAGGTTATGCTCCTCATCATATGCGTTTACCACCACCGGATACTCTGCTCCCGGCAGAAATATTCCCAGTATTGCTTCCGGACCAATGAGGCCTTCCTCACCCTTAGATATCACCCCATATTTATCCCTTAATGATTTTATGCTAAATACAGATGATGTACCAATAATATTTAATTCACCACTTCTGTTTTCTATGGGAACCCGAAATGAGGCCCAGGCTCCTCCTTTTTTAAATGAATCTGAAAAAGCAATCAAATCAACATTGTAGTAAGCGGCTCCGTCTACCTCTTCCCATGAAACAGCGAACTCGTCGGAAGCAATTTTCTCTCCGGTTCCGGGAGAATTCACCTTGAAGGTGTCCTTGAACTCAAAATTTATTTCGCCTCCGCTTCCTCTTACATCCACGTATTTATTCGCAACTTCCTTGAGCACCTTGTCTGTGAGGAGAGAACCATCCAAGCCTATTCCAATATCATATACCCCATCCTTGAACCCTACTGTTTTAAATTGGCCATCTTCATTTGTAATAGCTGCATAGCTGTATCCCCCAACGCTAAATCCTCTCTCTGCCTTCTGCACATATATTTCAACAAACGGCATTGGTTTTCCTTCATAGGTTACGGTCCCTTCTATAATGTTGTCTCCACTAAGCTCGCCCATAATATATTCATGCCAATACCTTCTGTCATAGGAGGATATGTCAGCCCCAAACACTATGGATTTTCTTGAATCCCACGGAACTTTGTACATATCGTCCCATAAAGCTTTCGTTTCTCCATAGTTTCCATCAAAATAATTTATCTCCGCTTTTAAAATATTCAGCAGCACATCTGCCCTAGAATCATCCTCGTACCTTGCAACTACTTGCTTCGCACCTTCTCTGTCTCCATTGATGCGGAGCAGGAAGCCTTTATATACATCTGATATGTATATAATTTCTTCATTGCCGCTTTGCTGTCCATAATCAATCCACTTATGCAGCATGTCTGCATTTGACGTCAAAATCCCTAAATCCAGCAGCATTTTATACGAATCAAAATAATACTGCTCTTCCTTTGTTCCCTTTGCATCCTCATTCATTACTTCTGCAAGCAGTTTCTTTGCTTTTTCAATATTTTCCACACTTGTGTCAGCACCGCCTCCCCATCCTGCGGAATAAATTGCATACCTGCTGAAGCCTTTTATGAGGCCCTTGGCATACAGAAACTTTCCTTCAATGGGCTCCGATGTGGGATAGTCAACATATTTCTCATAGAAAAGAACAGCCTTGTCTGAGCCTTTGCTGTAAAGATACTCGGCAATTCCGAGGATAGTCACCGGCAATGCCCACGTATACACAATCACAGCTGCTATAATCAATAAAATTAATGTTTTAATCTTTATTTTCATTTTCATTTTTACCTGATGCCCTCCCCTCTATAAATATTATCTGAGAACCTCCTATATCTACGGTTCTCTCCATACGTACCTTCAATATGTCACGAGGAACTACGCCGATTGCACACACAATTAAAAACACCGCAACC
>DNNV01000166.1:0-1218 GCA_003497505.1 Clostridiales bacterium
AGCAAAGCTATATGATTATACTAAGTTTAAGGACAAACTTTACCTACTTAAGGCAAGCGAATATTGTGAAAATGAAAAAATGATTTCATATTTCAACAGCATTTTAAATGAAGAAGAAAAAAAGGCAATCTTTGAGTTACATTAATACAAATAAAATAAAAAATTTAAAAAAACATTAAACTTTTTTCTTTAGTATACGATATATGTTTTGTAAAGGTAAATCAACTTTGAGCATCAGGGCCCGGTGCTTAAAGCAGAGGAATCTAAAAATTTAGGGATGGATCCCGATAACAATTACACGGAGGTAATTATGAGAATTCAACACAATATTAACGCATTAAATTCATTGAGACAATTAGGAACAAACAACTCAGCAACAGGTAAAAACATAGAGAAGTTATCATCAGGCTTCAGAATCAACAGAGCAGGTGATGATGCTGCAGGATTGGCAATATCTGAGAAAATGAGAGGCCAGATCAGAGGTCTTGAGCAAGCTCAGCAAAATGCTAATGATGGTATCTCTTTGATTCAGACAGCAGAGGGTGGTTTGAATGAAACTCACGCTATTCTTCAGAGAATGAGAGAGCTGGCAGTTCAATCAGCTAACGGAACATACCAAGATTCAGTTGATAGAGAAAACCTTCAAAAAGAAGTAAGTGCATTATCTTCTGAAATAGATAGAATATCAAGTGCAACTCATTTCAACAAAATACAGCTTTTAGATGGATCTATGGCTACAACTAACCTTAAATTCCAAATTGGAGCAAATGGAAATTCAGATCAGACAGTTACATTGTCAGTAGCAGACATGAGCTCTTCAGGATTGGGATTAAAAGACATTACAGTAGCTGGTCAAGATAGTGCTAATGCTGCTATTGCTACAATAGACAAGGCTATCAACGATGTATCAGGCACAAGAGCTGACCTTGGAGCTTTACAGAACAGATTAGAGCACACAGTTAACAACTTGGGAGTAACTTCTGAGAACTTAACAGCTGCTGAGTCACGTATCAGAGATGTTGATATGGCTAAAGAAATGATGCAATACACTAAGAATAACATTCTTACTCAGGCTGCTCAGGCAATGCTTGCACAGGCTAACCAACAGCCACAAGGCGTATTACAGTTATTACAGTAATCAATAGAATTTAATGAATGAGGGTGCAGTGCAGACTGCACCTTTATTTTTAAGCTTATAAGGATAAGATCGGAAGAGCG
>DNNV01000166.1:1289-7561 GCA_003497505.1 Clostridiales bacterium
TTACCAAGAAAGAGGTGTTACCATGGCATACAGTTGGGATAAATCCCTGGAAACCGGAAATTTGGAAATTGATAGTCAGCATAGGTCTCTTGTAGATGCAATAAACAATTTATTGGATGCGTGCAGTCAGGGGAAGGGGAGGAATGAGGTGGAGAAAACGCTTAAATTCCTTCAGGATTATGTAGTGAAGCATTTCAGTGATGAGGAGAAGCTTCAGATTAAGTCAAATTATCCGGACTACAGAGCTCATAAGGAAAAGCACGAAGCATTTAAGAAGGAAGTAAATGAAATTGCAGAGGAATTTAAAAAGGGTGGAGCAACTATTCAGCTTGTTGCTAAGGTTAATTCTTCTGTTGCCGGCTGGCTTATTTCTCATATCAAGTCAGAGGATAAAAAGGTAGCGGCGCACATTAAAAAACAATAAAGATTCATTGACTAAACTACTGATTGGGGACGAATATGAACAGCATAAAAAAGAAAATGTTTGCAAGTGTAATATTTGTAATATTGGTGGCAGTTATAACCATTGGGGGAGTATCTTCGTATCTGTGTTATAAGGCTACGTTTGATTCTTTGGAAAAAACTATGCAGGAAGTGGCTAAAAAATCTTCTGAAGTCGTATCAAAGGAAATGGATAAGTACAAAACAATAGCCAAAGAAGTTGGATTGATAACCCAGCTTAATTCACCGGATATAACTTTGCAGGAAAAAAATGAAATTATCAAGCAAAGAGTTAATATGCATGGGTTGAGAAATATAAATACTGCCAACAAGGATGGTATTGCCGTTTCAACAAATACGGGCATGACAGAGGTTATAAAGCATACGGATTACTTTAATGCCTCCATAAACGGAAACGTATTTATTTCGGATGCATTATTTGACGGGACGACGTTTGAAATGTACTACATAGTTTCTGCACCTCTGTGGAGGAATGGAATTTATGGTTCTACGGTAGAAGGGGTTGTGATGCTTGAAATAGGAGCCAAGGTTATATCTGATATTGCAGCTGAGGTTGTGGTGGGAGAAAACGGCGTTGGTTCAATAATTGACAGCAAAGGCTACATTATTGGACATCCTGACTATAAAAAGGCATTAAACAGGGAAAACACAATCTTGAAGTATGAGGCTGAAGGAAGCGAAGGAGAGCTTGCGATGCTGGAGCAGCGCATGCTGGACAGAAGTGTGAATTTCGGAGCATACAGAAATGATGGAGATAAGCATTTATTATCCTATGCACCCATAGATGGAACGAACGGATGGGGCATGCTCGTTGATGTGCCACAGAATGAATACATGGACAGAACATATTTCAGCATTATGGCAACAGCAGTGCTGGCGCTGCTTTCTGTAATATTGTCTGCCTTTGTTATATTTAGAGTTTCAACCAAAATAGCTGATCCTATAATTGCTTGTGCCAACAGACTGAAGCTGTTGTCAGAGGGTGACCTGCATACAGAGGTTCCAAAAACCAAAAGCAAGGACGAGACGGCAATACTTTTGAATTCGCTGGAATTAACAATAAATGAATGGAATGATGTGATGAACGATATTTCGGACCATATTTCTTCAATTATAAATGGGGATTTTTCCAGAGAAATTCACAAGGAATACATAGGGGATTTTGAGCCTATGAAGAAAGGAATAACATTTATTATCGACGAGCTCAACCGTATATTCAGAACAATAGGACAGAGCTCAGAGCAAGTGGCAAGCGGTGCGCAGCAGGTGGCTTCCGGTGCACAGGCACTTACGGAGGGTGCTACTGAGCAGGCGAGCTCCATTGAGGAGCTGGCGGCAACTATCAATGAAATGTCTCAGCAGATAATCTCCAACGCTCAAAATGCTCAGGAGGGCAAAAAAGTTGCTGAGAATACTGCTGCCGACGTGCAGGATGGAACCAGCCACATGAATAATATGATAGCATCAATGAATGATATTAATGCTGCATCTATTGAGATAAGCAAGATTATTAAGGCAATTGAAGATATTGCTTTCCAGACGAATATACTCGCGCTTAATGCAGCTGTGGAGGCTGCAAGAGCAGGAACTGCGGGCAAGGGGTTTGCCGTTGTGGCTGATGAGGTGAGGAATCTTGCTTCTAAAAGTGCAGAGGCGGCACAGAATACCACTCAGTTGATTGAAAATTCCATGAGGACTATAAAAACGGGCTCAAGCATAGCGGATGTGGCGCTTAAATCTTTTAATTCCATTGTGGAGAAAACAGGTATGACTGTTTCAATTGTGGAGGAAATTGCTGAGGCATCACAGCAGCAGGCACTTGCTGCATCCCAGATAACGGCGGGAATCGACCAGATATCCTCTGTTATACAGATGAACTCTGCAACATCCGAGGAAAGTGCGGCAGCCAGCCAGGAGCTCAGCGGACAGGCTGAGTTTTTAAGCAATCTATTGAAGGCTGTAAAATTAAAGGGAAGGCACTTGGAGGAACATCAAGAGGAAGTAGAAGTTGAGCCGGAATTAATTTGACAAAGTGTAGAATTAAAGACATAAAAATAGAAAATATGAATTGTACAATAAATATAGAAAAATGATATCGGACCGGGAATACAAAATTCCGGTCAGTTGTCATTTTTTAAAGCCGAGGTAACCATAACAATAATTTTACTAAATGTGAGTTATTGATAATGCTGAAAAAAGAGATAAATAAGAAAGGAATGTCAGTAATCATGTCTCGTTCTAAATTTATACAAATATTCGAATTAATTGAAAGTTCAAAGGAAGCGCTGGCCTTTCTCTTTTCTTCATCAAACAGTGATGAGCGGAATGCTGTTCGCACAACACTTGAAGAAGCGGCTTGCGCTATATTCAATATGTTGCCTGCCGGTAACAAAAACAACGGTTTTAACCCTGAGGAATTCAGGTTGTCTCTGTCTGAAAATACATCTGACAAGGCAATCGCATATTTGGGACAGTTGGAAGACGATTTGAATCAGATAGCTTCGGCGCATAAAACATTGATACTTCTGATATATGAGCTTTTAGACGCACTCTACACTGGCGATGCTGATGTAGCAAAGGATGTATCATTAGTACTGAATCAACTGATAATTGATACGGATTTTTTGGGAGACTATTACGACTTTAGCAAGGTTTTAGGTAAAGTCGTAAATAATCCAGGTGCTACTCTGAGGGAATATAACACATTGCGCACACAATTGATAAATATTTTTAATGAACTATTGAGCGGATTTGAGATACGGTGTTTCAGTTCAGTTGATGCGGCAATTCTTTCTAAAAGCATATGTCTGCGAGATGATGTAATAGTAAAAAAAGAAAGAAAGTTTCACCGAGAAGATGGTGAAAATATCATTAATATCTATATTGTGTCTGGGCAGGAGGACGAGAACATAGCACTGAATGCGATGGACATTGTTATATCTGCCGATGATGTTGTTCAGAGAGCTGCGTTTTGTTTTCCTCTAGATAATTTTGATTATGATCGTCTGTACCTTTCAGGCAAGCTGAACTGCCTTTCCGAGAATCGCAAGAATGTCACAATTGCGCTGAGTGGATCATCCTATGCAATGGTTGGGCTAAAAGAAGACATGATGCCAAGTCCTGCTGTCAATCTGGCCGTAAATGCACAGGACCCGTACTATACATTTTGCTCCCTAGACAATGCGAGAGCCGCCTGCAGCAAAATTGACACTTTTGTCATAGTAGGGGGGTATTACTTCTGGCATACGGATATGTCGGACAAACCTTCCGATTATTATCGGTCTGTTTTAACGCGCGTCAATTATCCGGTGTTCAGGGATTATCACAACTATAACGGCGAGTCAGTCGATACAATAAGACACGCACAGTCCGATCCTTTACTGGAAAAACTGTTTGACCTACGACGGTTACGTGAAAAAACAAACAACAATATGTCTGTACAGCTTGCATATATGCCATATTTTAACAATGAAATAAACAGAAGACCTGCTAATGGTATGCTGGGCTTCGCATTCAGGGAACAGTCTGATGTAATCAATAACAGGGCAGCTCAGGCGCGGGCAAATGGACACAATGGGAATTTTAATACAAAGCACCTTGAAGAGAATATTGCGCTATTTTACGATTTTATGTCGAGGGCAAGCAGAGACGGTATAAAGGTTATCGTGCTGATTCCGCCTGTAACAAGGTTTTATAGGCCATTTGTTTTGCCAGAGCTGCAACAGACGACGCTCGACAGCCTTAGGCGTGTGCAAAATGAGTTCGATTTCATGGCTATCGACCTAATAGACAGTCCGGATTTTGACGAATATGATTTTCAAGATTACGACCATCTTAATGAACAGGGGGCCCAAAAACTGTCAAGCTATGTCGCTAATCAGATTTTAAGACAATGGGAGCATAGATATGAATAATTTAATTGAATTTCTTGAAAATACAGTCAAAACTAAAGCAGGGGACGTTGCTGTCAGCGCTGCAGACGGCACCTTTACATTTGGAGAGTTGCGAAGCGAAGCATTGAGAATAGCGGGTCATATTGCAAAAAGTGGCACAAGAGGTCGGACTGTCGCCGTATATATGCCCAAGGGTTCGAAATGCTTGTGTGCCATGCTGGGTGTGTTGTACAGCGGTAACATATATGTGCCGTTGGACTGTCGTGCACCTATAAACCGCACGATGCAAATTTTTGAAATAGTGCAACCATTGATGATCATTTCAGATGGACGGTATATCAAAACTCTGGTTGAGCGCGGTGTAAATGGTGATACTTTGGCGGATTATGATACCGTACTTGCACCAGACATTGCGTTGAATTTAGCGCAACAAACAATCTCGCTTTCTCAGGATGTCGATCCTGCCTACATACTGTTTACCTCCGGCTCAACAGGAGTACCAAAGGGAGTAGTCATTCCGCACAAGCGCGTAATTAATTACATAAATTGGGCAAGAAATTTTTTCTCTATACAAGAAGATGACGTAATTGGCAGTCAGGCGCCGTTTTATTTCACGGTATCCGCAATGGATATCTATTTATGCCTTTCTACGGGCGCACGGCTTGAAATCATTCCTGAGCATATGTTTTCTCAGCCCACTATGCTTATGAAGCATTTAGACAAAGAGGGTATTTCATTGATTTTCTGGGTTTCATCCGTATATCGTCACATTGTGCAGTCGGGTGCTCTCACAGAAATTCAACCAAGATCGTTGAAACATGCTTGGTTTGTCGGTGAGCCAATGTCAGTTGATGTGCTTAGCTACTTGATGGGTAAACTGCCTAATGTCGGATTTGCAAATTTATACGGCTCTACGGAAACTGACATGACAATTTGCCGCAAGTTTTCAAAAAATGATTTTCCTATGGATTCGATTCCGCTCGGCTATCCGTGTGCAAATACTGATGTTTTGATACTCAAGGATGGAGAGCTGGCGGGAGACGGTGAAATAGGCGAGATTTGCGTGCATGGCCCCTGCCTCGCACTTGGATACTACAAAGACAGTGAAAAAACTCGTTCTGTTTTTGTGCAAAACCCACTGCACAATAATTATCCGGATATTATCTATCGCACCGGAGATCTTGGCGAAATAAGAGATGGTCAGATATTCTTCCACGGGCGTAAAGATCATCAATTCAAGCATTTGGGATATCGCATCGAAGCCGGGGAAATAGAGACTACAGCCGAGAAACTGGAAGGAATAAAGAGTGTTTGTGTACTGTATGACAATGTAAAGCGACAGATTATCATGCTGTACGAAGCGAACGGATTAACAGATGAATTAACACTCAGACGAGCATTGATTGAGAATCTGCCGGCATATATGATTCCAACCCGGTATATACATCTTGACAGTATGCCATATAACGCCAATAATAAAAAAGATAGAATAGCACTTGCCAGAGAATACATGAAAGAGGAGATATAATATGACACTCGAAGAAAAACTGCAAACTATAGAACGTGTGCTGAATGTAGAACCTAATACGCTTACTTTAGATACTTTGCTGGCAGATACTGTTGAGTGGGATTCGCTCAACATTCTGAACCTTTTGATTGAGTTTACTGTATGGCGTACGGATTTGCAATTCGACAATCTGCACGCTTGCAAAACAGTGGGAGATCTTTGCACACTTGTTTAAGAGAATGCCTCTTCGACAGCTTCTTGAATTGCACTTACGATAAGAAACAGGAAAAAAGGATAGCGATGATAATTCTGAACTGTTAGTATAGCTAAGATAGTAAAGGTCTCCAACAGCAATGTTGGCGGCCTTTAACACTGTGTCATAAAATTAAATTTGTCATTCTCACCGCGAT
>DNNV01000102.1 GCA_003497505.1 Clostridiales bacterium
GTCGGAAGCTTTGTTTCAGGCTGGTACATTGGGAATTCCTGTACCTTCTACCAATTTTCAAGCTCTCCAAGAATTTTCTTTGCTGTGTCAGGTTCACATACTGAACCTATGCACGCTGCAGCTGCACCAATGCAACCGCACAATGAAGCCTGTGTAAATCCGCCGCCGTAATTTGTAAATGCCGCTACAGGAATTTGATTGAAAGGATAACCAACTTTGTCAGCTAATTCGCCGAAGAACCCTTCGGCCACGCCGGCACCTCAGCCGCCCCTTTCTTTATATCCAGTGTAAGCTCTTTTTTCTACTGCTGCCGGATCAAGTTTCTTATATGGAAACGGGTATGCAGGAGCCTGTGAAGTATCCACATCGGCTGTCTGAGCCGGAGCGGCGCATCCTGCAAGGAGTCCTCCAAGAGAACCTACAGCAACCACGCTGGCTGCAGTATATCCCATGCCTTTAAGAAACTCCTTTCTTGTTATTTGTTTGTTTTCTGACATACTATCTCTCCTAATATGTGATTTTAATATATCTGACGGGTGCTGCCGTCATGTTAATTATAATATAGTTTTAAAATAAGTTCAAGCACTAAATGGAGATAATGTAAAAAAACATTGAAAAATTGGCGAAAATGCTTAAAATTAATATGAAATATATTTATAATAAAAACATTATATTTAAATTATTTTTTAAAACCGTTATTGTTACACAATATACATGCATAGCTTAAAAATAGAAAAAAACAACACTGAAGGTTTTTAATTTTTCAGTGTTGTTTTATTTTTGTCAGTTTTTCAGAATAGTTCGTCCGCAGCTCATTCTGTAAAGCTGAAATTTACTGAGCTTGGTACATTCCGTTGCTTTCCATATATTTGAATATGGATTCGCCGTGCTGCTGCTCTTCTTTTTGTATGTGATTTAAGATGCTGCGCACTTGAGGATCTCTGAATTCAAATATAGCTGAGTTGTATGCTCCGGATACATATTTTTCGGTCATAAGCATATCCGTGCACAAATCCTTGTCAGAAGTACTGTAATTAGACGACTGATTTTTAGGAATGAAGCTTGTTGCCTGCTGTGCCTGTTGTGCCTGCTGCGCCTGCATCTGACTTCCACCTGACTGTGCCTGCATTCCCTGAACCTGTGGCATTTGCTGGGATTTCATCTGCATGCTGTTTTGCTTCTGTCCCTGCTGCTGATTCTGCTGTTGTCCCTGCTGCTGTGTTCCTTGCTGTGAGCCGGAGCTTGATTGCTGCATTTGCGGCATCTGTCCCTTTAAAAGCTGGTCAATGGTATTGTAGTGCTGTTTCTCGGCCTGGCAGAGCTGATTAAAAAGGCTCTTAAGCTGCTGCTCCTGAGCCAGACTCTCATAGTTTGAATACTTCTCAATACAAATTTTCTCGTGGTTTTTCTGATCCTCAAGTAATGTTCTTTCTTTTGTTGTAAAGTTCATTTAAACACCTCCTGTACTATTATTTTCAAAATAAAAAAATATATCCTTAAAATTGCTGATTTTGAATAAAGCAATTAACTACTTGTTTGTTTTGCGAAATGAGCTATAATGTTAACAACATATTAATTACATAGCAGAAAATATTTCAACATAGGAAGGAGAAGCAGATGAAATATACAATAAGCAAAGCAGTATTTGAATTAAATCCTGAAATAAAATTTGGTATTCTGATAGGGCACAATATTAAAAATTCAGAGACAACGGCTGAGGATGAAGAGCGCTTGAGAAATGCCGAGGATAAAATGAGGCGGGAAATAAAGGCAGAGCAGCTCAGAGATCTGCACAATATTGCACTTTACAGAGATGTGATGGTGAAATCCGGAATTAATCCGAACAAATATCCTCCGTCGGTAGAGGCCATGTTTAAAAGAATAATCAAGGGAGGGCAGCTTCCGGCTATAAACTCCCTTGTTGACCTGTGCAATGCGGTATCGGTTGAAAACGCCTTGTCACTTGGAGGACATGACATGAGAGATATACATGATGATCTTGAGGTCAGGTTCAGCAGAAAAGGAGATGTATTTCTGCCCTTCGGAGCACAGGAATATGAGGATGTGCCAGAGAATGAGCTTGTTTTTACAAGCGGAAATACGGTGCAGACGCTGAAATGGGTGTGGAGGCAGAGCGAGCTGGGCAAGCTTACCCTTGACAGCTGCGATGTTTTTTTTCAGCTTGTTGGTTTTGAATATGGCGATGGAACACCTCTCACAAATGCCATGAATGAAATTGAAAAATTAATAAATGAAAGATTTAAGGGAGAGTGTGTCTCATACCTGGTTGATATAAATAATCCCTCTGTCGAATTTATATAGCTCTCATACCCCGAAAATTATTAAACTTATACGAAAATTATGGCAGACAATAATTTAGTATGGAGGGAAATATGAAAAAAAGAGCTATAATGCGGACTATTGCAGCTGTGGTTTCAATCAGTATGATATTCACGGCAACCGCCTTTGCAACTCCGGGACATAATAAGGTCGGAAATGCTTATGGGAAATACAAGCCTGTGGAAAATGATTATGAAGGTGCCCTGAAGCGGCTGATTGAGAAAGAGATAGTAAAGGGATACGGTAACGGGGATTATGGTCTGAGTGGGAATGTTAAGCGCGGAGATGTGATTGTTATGATTGTCAGAATGCTAGACAAATATGGCGTTATTGACAAAGAGGACTATGACTATGAAGAATTAGGCGAAAATTATCTTAAATTATTTGAAGATGTAAGCAAGGATGAGTATTTCTACGGTTCAGTGAATGTTGCTAAAAAGCTTGGGATTGCAAAAGGTGATGGAATGTACTTCAAGCCCAACAAACCCGTGACGATACAGGAAGTCATATGGCTGGTTGAGCGTGCGGGCAAATTGCTTGATGTGGACTTTGAAGCAGAGCGAATAGATGACTTGAATGAAATCTATAAGGACGAATTAAATGATTATGCCAAGAGACGGGACGTATTCTGGATGATATACTATGTGATGAGTGAGCAAG
>DNNV01000281.1:0-2156 GCA_003497505.1 Clostridiales bacterium
ATGGTAACAAACTTAGTAGAGACGGCCCACAGACAGATGTCGGGTCAAAACGGCACACAAATTAAATAATTAAATATATATATTTCCTATGAATAGCTTACTCATAGGAAATATATTTTTTAAAGAATATTATATTTGGTTAGAAAAGTAAATGGTTAAATTAAATTGTTTTTCTAAAATATACTGCTAATAATCATATCTTATTTGCAGATACTAATTCATGTAAGCAGACTTACGAATTAAAGAATTTAAATGGAGGGTAATAACATGACAAATATTAATGGTAATATTCCTAGTATTAAAAATTCAAAATTAATAGATCAGGCAGAAATTCAAAAAGCTATGCAAAATATGAACTCGGCAGCAAGCAAAAACATGATTTTAGGAGCTGAATTAACTTCAAATATTTCAAATTCAGCAAATCTTGAGAATATGGCAAATTCTGTTCCTAGTTTAAATAGTTCTACATCTGCCGAATCTGAAGAATTGCAAAATGTAAAAAATGAAGTACAAAAAAGCGGTAAAAATAAAGGTTTTTAGTATATTTTACTACAAAAAACATAGAGATGCATGTAATTTTTATTACATGCATTTTTTTAAGTTTACTTTTTTTCTTTTGAAAATATCATTTTCATCAAATATAACAAAAAAAATATTATGAAAGTTTGTATATAAATCAGTTGTTTGTATAAATATTATTCATGGCTATGTAGCTTGACTTAGCATCTTAAAGCTGTTAACCTTTAAAAGGTTACAATTAAAACAAATTTGGAGGATTGGAAATGAATAAAAAATACTTATCTTTATTTTTAGTGCTTATGATGATGTTAAGCATATTCGCAGGATGCAGTGCCAAAACAGAAGCGCCGCAAAAACCTGAAGGTTCACAAGAGGCACCAAGTTTTCAGTATATGACTGCTGATGAATTAAAAACTATTGTAACAGAAGAAAAGAGTGATTACATAGTTTTTGATGTTAGAAAAAAAGCGGATTATGATACAGAGCATGTTAAAGGTTCTATATCTGCTGATGTAGATTCCATAGTATCCAATCAGGATAATGCACCAGCTAAAGCAAACATAGAAAAAGCATTATCTGAGCTTGACAGCAAAGACAAAAAATTTGTATTACTGTGCTATTCAGGCAAAAGATATGCTGAAGCAGCAACAGGTCTCTTGAAGGAAGCGGGAATAGATGCGGCTAATATCTATACATTAGAAGGTGGATACAAAGGCTGGACTTTCTCAGATTTGCTGGAAAAATAGAATTTTTGAAATAATAAGAGGAATGGTTTGTCATGTTCAGGCCATCCTTTTTCTGATTTTAAATTAACCGGAGGTTAAATAATGAACAAAAGAATTTTTTCTTTATTGTTAATTCTCGTATTAACAGTAAGTGTATTTGCAGGATGCAGTCAGAAACCTGCCGAAAACAATGAGCCGAAAGAGCCTTCCAATCCGCCTGCAGCAGAAAATCAGGAGCCGGCAGCGGAAAAGGTTGATGCTGTGGAAGTGAAAAAGGTATTTGTTTCACCGCAATGGGTGAAAAGCGTAATCGACGGACAGCAGAAGGAATCAAGCGATTATATAATTTTAGAAGCAAGCTGGGGTACAGCTAATGAAAGTCCTGATTACAACACAGGCCATATACCCGGAGCTGTTCATGCGGATATTTCAAGTATCGAGGGAGAACCATACTGGAATATAAAAACATCAGAAGAGGTAGAAAAAGCAATGCTTGATCTTGGGATCACCAAGGACAAGGTGGTCATTTTATATGGAGCAGATGTTTCAGGTACAGCCAGAGTTGCATATGCATATTTGTGGGCGGGTGTTGAAAATGTAAAAATACTGGATGGCGGTCTGAATTCATGGACAAAAGAAGGATATGAGCTGGAAACAGCTGCAAATAATCCGAAGGCTGCCGCAGAATTCGGTGCCAAGGTTCCTGTTCATCCGGAATATTGGACATCCATTGAGGATGCTGCAAAAAGATTGAATGAAGATGAAAATTTCCGTTTGGTGAGCATTCGTTCATATGTTGAATTCAACGGAGAAACAAGCGGATATACATACATTGACAAAGCCGGAGAGCCAAAGGGTGCAGTTTGGGGCAAAGCTGGAAGCGACCCTTATCATATGGAAGACTACACACAT
>DNNV01000281.1:2284-3153 GCA_003497505.1 Clostridiales bacterium
TATGGAAGACTACACACATGATGACGGTACTTACATAACTATGGATGAGATGAAAGAGTTATGGAAGGATTCGGACTTTACGCTTGAAAATCATCTTTCATTTTACTGCGGTACAGGCTGGCGTGCTACAATTCCGTTTTTGATTATGTATGAGAACGGATATACGAATATGAGCTTATACGACGGCGGATGGTATCAGTGGCAAATGAATGACGAGCTTCCTGTACAGGTAGGCGACCCAAGCACAGGCAAGGTTGTCTACACGACTGTGGGTGAGCTGCCAAATGACAAAGCTGCAAAATAAATTATGCTGTGCATGTATATTTTTGTGCGCCATATTGGAGGTCTTATCAATAATAGGTGCTTACGCGGCTGATTATTTTACGAGGACGCGTATGGGAATGCTGCGCCATGTGGTATATATGAACGGGAAATGGGAAAAACTTTTTTCCATTCCGTTCATAAGGACGGCTGCGCTGTGTGTAATAATTACTCTTACAGCAATAGCATGCATCAGATACTTTAAGATGAGGGTAAACGGTATGGTGTCCGCAGCCGCGGCGCTTGTTGTTCTACTCAGTGCATGGACGGTATATTTTCTGATTTTCTGCAATACGGGAATTAACCGGGCCTACTACATTTTAAGCATGTGCTTTATAATGGCAACCATATTCCAAAATGTAATATATCATTGTCTTTGTCATATTAAAAAAATTTAGCATACAATGTGCGAAGGTGCACCCTAAACCAACTCAACGTTTTAGAGTGCCCTTTTTATTAGAATCAATATAAAGCTTTTTTAAAAAATATTGCTCTTTTATAAAATTATGTAATTAGACTATTGTATTGATATATGTTAGCATATATGT
>DNNV01000221.1 GCA_003497505.1 Clostridiales bacterium
TCACATTTATTATTTTATTATTTATTTTTTAATTGCTCTAATCTTTCAAGTACCTTATCCATCATGGACTGATATTTTTCAAGCTTTTCCTTTTCTTCGGCAACTACGTTCTCAGGAGCCTTGCTTATAAATTTCTCATTGCTCAGCTTGGATGTAACTCTCTGGAGCTCGCCTTCAAGCCTGGATTTTTCCTTTTCAAGCCTTTCCAGCTCTTTTTCATAATCTATCAGGTCTGAAAGGGGCAAATAAATTTCCGTTCCGTCTATTACGGAGGATGCTGTGTCCTCTCCCGCCATGGACTTGTCGGATACAATCTTAACCTCGGTTATGTTGGCAAGAGTTGCAAAATATCGGGCACCTGACTGAATATATCCCTCCGTACTAGTTTTGCTCGGTATGAATATTGCCCTTGCCTTTCTTGAAGGCTCAACATTCATTTCGGCTCTTATATTTCTGATGCTTCTTACGGCATCCATGATAAATTCAATGTTTGCCTCGGCATCCTCATAATTTTCTTCTTCCTTGTACATAGGCCATGCAGCTTTTATCAGCCTTGTATCCGTACCGGGCAGGTATGACCATATTTCCTCTGTTATGAACGGCATGAACGGATGCAGAAGCTTAAGCATATCTTTCAGTACCTTAATGAGAACAAACCTTGCAGCATCCTTGTCTGCACTCTCTTCGCCATACAATCTGGGCTTAACTATTTCAATGTACCAGTCGCAGTACTCATTCCAGATAAAATCATAAACTCTCTGAGCTGCAAGACCAAGCTCAAATTTATCCAGATTTTCCTTAGCTTCCTTTGCGGCCTTGTTAACTCTCGAAATTATCCATTTATCTTCAGGAGCATAATTCTTCTCGGCTGTTTGCGCATCCACCAGATCGCCCTGAATATTCATGAGTACAAATCTTGATGCATTCCATAGCTTATTTGCAAAATTACGGCTTGATTCAAGCTTGTCGTTGTTGAATCGGGTGTCATTTCCCGGTGAAATACCTGTCATGAGCATGAATCTCAGTGCATCGGCACCAAACTGGTCTATAATCTCAAGAGGGTCAATTCCGTTCCCGAGAGATTTACTCATCTTTCTTCCTTCAGCATCTCTCACAAGACCGTGAATAAATACGTGCTTGAACGGGGATTCCCCGGTTTCCTCCAACGCTGAAAATACCATTCTTACAACCCAGAAGAATATTATGTCATATCCCGTTACAAGTACATCAGTAGGATAGAAATATTTTAAGTCCTCTGTTTCGTTTGGCCATCCCAATGTGGAGAAAGGCCACAGACCCGATGAGAACCATGTATCAAGGACATCCTCATCCTGCCTCAGGTTCTTACTTCCGCACTTGGTACACTCTTCTGGCTCATCCTTGGCTACAATCAGCTCTCCGCATTCCTGGCAGTAATATGCCGGAATTCTGTGTCCCCACCAAAGCTGTCTTGAAATACACCAGTCTCTGATATTTTCAAGCCAGTGAGTGTATATTTTTGTAAAACGCTCAGGTACAAACTCAACTCTCTTGTCCGCTCCCGCCTGTAATGCCGGCTCCGCAAGAGGCTTCATTTTTACAAACCACTGGTCCGATACCCTCGGCTCGATTATATTGTGACATCTGTAGCATGTTCCTACGTTGTGGTCTGTCTTTTCTGTTTTGAGCATGAAGCCGCTGTCCTCAAGATCCTTAACAAATGCCTTCCTGCATTCGTAGCGGTCCATTCCGTTGTATTTTCCGGCTTCCTCGTTCATAGTTCCGTCTTCGTTCATGCAGTTAATCTGCTCTAGGTTGTGGCGAAGTCCTATTTCAAAGTCGTTTGGGTCATGGCACGGTGTTATTTTCAATGCCCCTGTTCCCTTGCTCATATCGGGGTATTCATCGGCTATGATGGGTATTTCCCTGCCAACAAGAGGTACTGTTACTTTTCTTCCTATTAAGTGCTTATATCTTTCATCGTCCGGATGAGCTGCTATGGCAACATCGCCGAATATTGTTTCCGGTCTTGTTGTTGCAACGATGAAGTATTCATCAGGATTGTCAACATACGGATATTTTACGTAGTAGTAGCTTCCCGGTGTGTCCTCGTATTCAACTTCCGCATCTGACAATGTTGTATGGCAGTCAGGACACCAGTTTATAATTCTGTTTCCCCTGTATATGAGACCCTTGTCGTATAGATTTACGAAAAATTCCCTTACAGCCTGGTTACAGCCTTCGTCCATGGTGAATCTCTCTCTTGACCAATCGCATGAATTCCCTAGCTTTTTAACCTGCTCAACTATTTTTCCGCCGTACTCTTCCTTCCACTTCCATGCTCTTTTGAGGAATTCCTCTCTGCCTAACTCTTCCTTGGATTTGCCTTCCTCTTTTTTAATTTTTTCAACAACCTTAACCTCGGTTGCTATGCTTGCATGGTCAGACCCCGGAAGCCATAATGCCTCGAAGCCCTCCATCCTCTTCCATCTGGTCAATACATCCTGCAGTGTCATATCAAGGGCGTGGCCCATGTGAAGCTGACCTGTTATGTTTGGAGGCGGCATAACAATTGTAAAGGGCTTTTTATCATTGTTAACCTCTGCTCTGAAGCAGTCCTCATCCATCCATATCCCGTAAATTTTCTCTTCAAATTCCTTCGGATTATACTTGCTTGGTATGTTGTTCATAGTATCATTCCTTTCTGATTATTGTATAGTAATTTGCCGTTTCATTGCTCCTTATTATCTCAAGTGAAGTTCTGTCTCTTCGGCCGAGATATTACGTGCCTAAAGTACGCAGTCTGCGTTCACATATTTGCTTACTCGTTTTCACTCGTGCAAATCTGGAACTCATCGCGTTTGACTCACCTGCAATTTCTTTCTTCCTCACGGTCGAAGAAATTGGGTCAGGACATACAAAAAGGGTCTTCTTATCCTAAAAGGACGAGAAAACCCGCGGTACCACCTAATTTCCATTACTGGCTCTTTAATTTATAACGGAAAACCGTTTAATCCTACTGCTGTTTCGGATTAAATGCTCCAAAGCTACCTTCAGTTCAAATTGACTTATGAAATCTTTCAGCCTGCGGATTTCATTCTCTGCTGAGTATATGAACCTACTCCTCTTTTTCATTGCATTGTAATTATTTAATTACTTACCATATTATTAAAAGAAAACATCTTTGTCAACAATTTTTTTATACATTTTAAATAACTCGATTATTTCATTCCATTGTACCATCTCTTATTTATATACGACATCTTATCGTGCACTTACTTAGGTATTAGGGCATGAATTTGCATCGACGGACAATTCGACGCATCTCTTCTTTGACGCACATAATAAGTACTCATATAAATATAAATTGCATTGTTTATTTTTGTATAGTAAAATATATTTATTTAAAAGATAGTGGGGACAGTTGTGGTATGAAACGATTTATTTCTGGAGTAAAAACCGGATTACCCATATGTATGGGCGTCATACCGGTTGGAATTTCTTTTGGTATTATTGCGAGACAGGGAGGCTTGGAATCGTGGCAGGCAATACTGATGTCAATAATCGTAATTGCAGGAGCCAGTCAAATTATGTCTGTAGGTATGCTTGTTCAAGGAGCATCAGTTCCGGCAATTATATTTGCTACTTTTTTGATTAATCTCAGGCACTTGATAATGAGTACATATGTAATGAACAGATTAAAAGAAAAAGGGTTGTTTAAAAAAATGGCTTTGGCTTATGTTTTGTGTGATGAATCTTTTGCCTTGTTTTCTATGAGTGAAGAGAATGAGGAGGATGATAAATTTTTGTTCGGAATTAATGCAATTCTTGGTACTTCATGGATAGCTTCAACTGCAATTGGCTGCATCGCACTGAGTGTTTTGCCTGATACCATATCTAAAAGTCTTGGCATAGCTTTCTATGCTTCGTTTATAGCAATATTGATTCCTAATATCCGAAAAAATATGCCGTTATTTTTGGTAGTACTTATTACGGGAATTATAAACAGTATATTTGGAATGTTCTTTTCATCCAGCACTTCACTTATTCTTTCTATATTGACAGGCGCATGCTTAGGGATGTTTATCGTAAAAGATGAAGGAAGGGATGCATAGAATGAGAATATTGATTTTAATCATTGGAATGGGAATTGTAACATATATACCTCGAATGCTGCCTGCTGTGCTGATCGGAAAGGTAAAATTCAATAAAAATATAGAAAAATTTCTGAGCTTAATTCCTTATACAGCAATGGCAGCATTGATTTTTCCCGGAGTTTTATCGGTTGATGAAGGAAATTTGTCAATTGGACTTATTGGTGCTTTTGTAGCAATTATATTAAGCTGGATAAAGATGCCGATTATATTAGTTGTAATAGGCGCAATAGTAGCCGATATGGCTGTTTATATGATAATGTAGTAAAAGATAATATTACTAACCCCAATGTTTTACTGGTTGCTGCAGTTGCTGCAAAATTTGCAGCAACTGTATTTTTCTATGCTCGGTCCTGACTCCCGCAAGTATTTTTTTAAAGGGGGAAAATAAAAGCAAGATATTTGACAGATTCTTCAGAGTGGACTCCTCTCGAGCAAGAAGAATCACTATGGCATGGGTTCAGTATTGCAAAGGAAATAATAAGCTCCCATTCGGGTAAAATATACGCAAAGGATAGAGAAGGAGGAGGAAGCGTATTTGTAATAGAGCTTCCTCACAATTCCGTATGATATGAATTCTTAACTATGTTTGATAGAAGGCTTTGTAACCACAGAAATTACAAGTCCAATAATCAGACCCGTTATCATCGGTATAACCCAACCCATTCCTAAATCAAAAAGCGGAAGATTGTCTTTATAAAACAATAGAATATTATTTATTAATTTGATGCTTTTTACATTTTCCGGCATTGCGTTCAGCATATCTGCTATGCTTACGAGAATTGTAAATGCAGTGGTTGTCACATATACACACTGTCTGTCCTTAAAAAGAGGCGATATCAATCCCAGCACTATTATTGCTATTGCTAAGGGGTATAAGAACATCAGTATGGGAATTGAAAGCTCAATTAGCTGTGTCAGTCCTATATTTGCCACAAAGCATGCAAATACAGTAAATATAATTACATATGTTTTGTAGCTGAATGTTTTTGGAAACATTCCCTTAAATGTTTCCGAGCAGGCGGTAATCAAGCCGATAGCTGTTTTTAAACATCCTATGGTTATAATAAGTGCAAGTAAAATACTTCCGAAATCTCCAAAATAGTGCCGAGAAATCTGTGCCAGTGCAATACCACCATTTGAAGACATTTCAAATTCAGATACACTTGTTGTACCCAAGTATGCAAGGCTTGCGTATATTACCGACATAAGCACTATGCTCACCATTCCGGCCTTTACCGTATGTATGGCAATATTGCCTGGTTCTTTGATTCCAAGATCCTTTATGCTTCTGATAACAATTATTGCAAATGCCAATGAAGCAAGGGCATCCATGGTATTGTAGCCTTCGGTGAACCCTTTGAAAAATGATGCAGACCCATACATTCCATATACTTGTGCGGCTTCCACACTCCCCATTGGTTTTGTGAAGCCTATTGTAATTAAAATTCCCAAGAATACTAAAAACAAAGGATTTAAAATTTTCCCAACCCAGACTAATATTTTGCTGGGACGCATAGAAAAAAACAAGGCAACTCCAAAAAATATTACGGTAAATATTGCTAAAGCAATTGCACGATATTCATCTGTTATATAGGGAGCAAGACCTATCTCAAAGGACACTGTCCCTGTCCTGGGCAATGCGAAAAAAGGTCCTATGGTAAGATATAAAAGTACTGTCATTATATATCCATAAACAGGATGAACCCTGCTTGACAAGTCAAACAGTCCCTCACTCTTAGAAACTCCCATAGCCACCACACCTAAAAAAGGAAGTCCCACACCTGTTATTAAAAAACCGATTGTTGCCGGCAGGATATTTGCGCCCGCCTCCTGTCCCATATGTACAGGAAAAATTAAGTTCCCCGCACCGAAAAATAATCCAAATAACATTGAACCTATAAGTACATTAGATGAAAAAGATAGTTTATTCTGCATGTTATGCCCTTTCTTTATGATAATTATTATTGCCTAAGCACATGTCTGTTAGCCGATATTACTACTTTACCAAAATTCCTTACATTAATCAATATCCATAAAAACTATCTTTTATAAATTGCTGTTACCAAACAATTACAATTAAATAGCTTACAGTAACACTCATGTTGATTTTTACAACACTCCCGGTTCTTCAGAAGTATTGACATTGTAACACATTTGTACTATACTGTAGCTAATTGAACATCTGTATTGGTGCGCCTTGCGTTAAAAGGGAATTGGGTGAAAATCCCGAACAGTCCTGCTGCCGTAATGAGTGAGCGATTTTTAAGTCTTTGACAACCACTGGATTAATATCCGGGAAGGTTAAAAATCCGCTGTGACCTCTGAGTCGGAAAACCTGCCAATATTGTGCGTAAATCCGCAACTGCTATGCCTTTCAGGTAAAAAGGCCATGGCAAACCAATTTGTGGAATTTACGTTTCGATTAAATCGGAACGTTTTTTTATTCTTAATCCATGGAGGAATTAAATGATTAAAACAAATAAAATGAAAAGAAAAATTAATATTATTATCATAGCTCTTACAGTTATGCTTGCTCTTGCGGCATGCACCAGCCAGCCGCCAAAGCCTCAGGAACCTCAGACCTCTTCTCTTCCCTCTGCAGACAGGGCAGGAAATGAAATCAAAATACCATCAGAAATCAACAGGATTATATCTATATCTCCGTCAAATGCTGAAATGATAGTTTCGTTGGGATTTGGCGATAAGCTTGTAGCCGTTGATAAATACTCTGGAGGAATTGAAGGCATTCCTGAGGGAATTCCTTACTTTGATATAATGAACCCCGACATTGAGCAGCTTGTGGCGCTGGAACCGGACATAATATATGCCACAGGAATGAGTCTCAGCGAGGGAAAAGACCCGTTTAAACCCCTTAAGGACTTAGGAATCACAGTTGCCTACATACCTTCAAGCAACAGCATCGATGGAATATATGGAGATATTATGTTTATTGCCGATTCCCTCAAGGTAGGTGCAAAGGGTCAGGAAATTGTGGACGGCATGAAGGTTAAAATAGAAGAATACAGAAAAGCAGGAGCATCCATTGCAGATAAGAAAACAGTCTATTTTGAGATTGCGGGAGCACCTACTCTATACAGCTTCGGAAGCGGTGTATTTCTGAATGAAATGATTGAGCTCTTAGGCGCTGAAAATATACTTGCAGATCAAAAAGAGTGGGTTCAGGTTTCAGACGAGGTAATCGTGGCTAAGAATCCCGATATTATTCTTACAAATGTTGACTATATAGAAAATGCTGTAGAAGAAATAAAGAGCCGTAAGGGTTGGGAAAATGTGACTGCGGTAAAAAATAACGACGTATACTATATTGACAGAAACGCAAGCTCACTGTCCAATAAAAATATTATCAAAGCTTTGGAACAGATGGCTGCTGTAATATATCCGGAAGTATATAAAAAATGAGAAATTCCTTTAAAATAGCTTTATCCTTTTTAATTTGTATATTGGTCTTATTGCTGGGTGTTGCTCTGGGAAGTATTTATGTACCCTTCAGAGACATTCTTGCGGTAATTTACGGCAGGGTATTCTCCACATCCCTGCCATCTCATATTCCCAGTGTTTCCGTATCAATCATATGGAATCTGAGGCTGCCTAGAGCATTGCTGGCATTTTTGGTGGGCGGATCACTTGCTGTAAGCGGCACGGTAATGCAGTCCATTTTGAAAAATCCGCTGGCTTCCTCCTACACCCTCGGAGTATCCTCCGGAGCATCTCTGGGAGCTGCTCTTGTAATAGCCTTCGGATTCAGCATACCATTTTTAGGTATGTTCACTCTCCCTGCCGCGGGACTTATATTCGGACTTTTGACTGTTTTTGCGGCAGTTAAATTTGCATCCCGTATGGATGAAAATCTGGAGAACAATACAATAATTTTGGTGGGAATGGTTTTTTCACTGTTTGTAAACGCCATACTTATGATTGTTACAGCCATGGCAGGTGACCATGTAGAGCAACTGACATTCTGGCAGATGGGCTCCTTTGCATTAAAAGGCTGGAGCAGCGTATTTGTACTTTTCCCCATCGTATTATTCGGCGTATTTATTTTAATGTATTATTCAAAGGAAATGGACATAATGACATTCGGAGAGGAACAGGCATTCACCATGGGTGTGGATGTTTACAGGATTAAATGGCTGCTGTTAGGATTATCTGCAGCACTTACGGGAAGCGCTATTTCCTTTGTAGGTGTCATAGGCTTTATTGATTTGATTGCACCCCACGTGGTCAGAAGAATTTTCGGTTCATCACACAGGCTTGTGGTTCCTATGTCCATGCTTTTCGGAGGCTCCTTCATGGTTGTGTGCGATTTAATAGCCCGCACAATTATATCACCTTCCGAGCTGCCTGTGGGAGCGGTGACGGCGCTTATAGGCGCACCGTTTTTCGCGTATGTGTATTTCTCCAGAAGAAAGGGATTCTAAATGCTTACTTTAAAAAATGTATCAGCCGGTTACAACGGTTACGATGTTATATCAGATATAAGTCTCAATGTGACAGAGGGTGAAAATCTCTGCATCATAGGTCCCAACGGCTGCGGAAAAACAACTCTCATAAAGGCAATTGCGGGAATCATTCCTCACAGCGGTTCTATAAGCATAGACGGCATAAACACCTCCTCTATGAAGAGAGCTGATGTGGCAAAAAAAATAGCAGTTATGAGCCAGATATCAAGCATATATTTTTCATATACTGTTTATGAAACAGTCCTTTTAGGACGATACCTGCACATGAAATCAGGAGCATTCAGAGAGCCCTCTTCAAAAGACTTGGAATATGCCCGGAAATGCATGAAGGCTGTTGGAATATTGGATTTGAAAAATAAACAAATAAGCACTCTGTCAGGAGGACAGCTCCAGAGGGTGTATCTGGCAAGGACTCTGGCGCAGGAGCCCAGCATAATTTTGCTTGACGAACCTACAAACCACCTTGATTTGAAAAGTCAGGCAGAGCTCATAGATTTCCTGAAATTATGGTCAAGGCAGGAAGGCAATACGGTAATAGGCGTTCTTCACGATCTGAATCTCACCATGAAGCTTGCGGACAATGTGCTGCTTCTCAATAGCGGCACCACAGCGGCATACGGCAAATCCGACGAGGTTGTTTCTTCTAAAATGATTAATGAAGCATACGGAATGAACGTTTCGGAGTACATGATTGATTCTCTTAAATATTGGCAAAGCTTTGGAACGTCGCGTTAATACTAATTCGCATTAAATAAGTTCCCTTAAAGCGAATTAGTATATACTGTTTTCTTATGTTGTGGACAATTATTTGTCCGCATTTTAAAA
>DNNV01000222.1:0-6300 GCA_003497505.1 Clostridiales bacterium
CGTATCCGAACAGCTCACTTTCGATTAAGCTTTGAGGAATAGCCGCACAATTCACACAGATAAACGGTCCGTTTTTTCTTGAGCTGTCCTTGTGAATGCATTCTGCCAACATGCTCTTGCCTGTACCGCTTTCACCTAAAATCAACACTGTGGAATTTGTTTTCGAAGCCTTTATGGCATGCTTCACAACCTTCTCCATACTTTCAGATTTCCACGTAATATTTTTCAAGATGCTTAAACTTGCGCTGTTTAATGCTTCCTGGAAATATTCCTTTTCAATCATTACGTTTTGCAACTCAGTTATATCTTCAATAATGAGAATGGCTCCCTTTATTTTTTCTCCCTCAAAATATTTTTTCAACGAGCACCTTGTAGGTATTCCATTGATAATTTTAAGCTTTTTGCTATATTCAGGAGCACGGTTATTGGCCGCATCAAAAAACTCCACAATGTGGCTGTTTGTTTCCGCAGGATACAACTCAAAGATATTTCTGCCTTCTATTTTGGTATCCGAATTATAGTCACCCTTGGATTTATAATAGCTGCCGCACAAAATCTTTTTCAAATCCTCTCTTCTGCTTGTATATCCGGCAGATTGATAAAACTTTACATTACCTGTTTTTCCGCATATGACCACAATATGACCTATGCATTTTATATATTTACATTCGTAACTTTCATTGTCCACAGATATGCACACAGTTTTTGATATAAAATCCATGGAACATGATATTTTATGTCCATACTTTGACTGTCCATAGCGGAATCGGCCCTCATTGTCAAATTTATCCTTGAATTTTAAAGTTCCGCCTTTTGTATCTCCTAACTTTCCGATTGCTATAAATGGCGTTCCGAACTTCATGTCGCTGTCTTTAATACCGATTAGCTTCAAATCCTCATTGAGCAATCCTCCGTCATCTTCTCCCAGGCTCGTATCTCCTATTATTACAATATCCCCTTCTTCAACTCTTCCGGATTCATGCCCGACATAGTCAACATTTGTAATTCCAAATATCTCCTTTGCCTTTTTGTTGCACCTTCCTATTATTCCCTCTGAATTTATACTCAATATTCCCTCATTCAACATATCATATATATCATCAAACATAAGATTTACCATAGTTTCCACCTCACAATGCGAACACCATTTACCAATGGCAATTCAACTATTTCAATCACTTAGTTTAAGGTATCATATTTTTTTACATTTTTCAATTAATTTCCCATTGTTTTTTCCTCTGCGTTCCCACGTCTCTAAATTATTCAAAAAACAAAAAGAAAAAAGCATATGATTAAAATAAAGGGGGACGTTATATTTAAAAGTTACATGCTTTTTTCTTTTTTATATTATTTGCTTAATTTAATCTTTTATTCATGATTTTCGAAATATTTTTATTGTCCAAAATTATATGAATCTTGCGAGCCTTATTTCTGCTTTGAACAAATCGCCGTCTATACTTAATTCAAGAATTCCTTCCTGTATTTCCATGAGGCTCTTGGCGATGGCAAGGCCCAGCCCGTTGCCTTCAGAGCTTCTGGATTCATCTCCGCGTTTAAATCTTTCCATAAGCTCATCCACGGGGATATTAAGCTCGTATGCCGAAATATTCTTGAAGCTTACTGATACGTCCTTCTCTGTTTGTGATATATCTATATATACCCTAGACTCCTGCAACGCATATTTGAAAATATTCGAAAGCAAATTTTCCATAACACGGCTCAGAAGCCTTCCGTCCGCTCTTGCAAACACCCTTCCGCCGGATGA
The DNA here is from genome assembly GCA_003497505.1 of Clostridiales bacterium. Taxonomy (GTDB): domain Bacteria; phylum Bacillota; class Clostridia; order Tissierellales; family Sedimentibacteraceae; genus Sedimentibacter. The sequence goes on from DNNV01000222.1 coordinate 1,766, forward strand.
TGTGACCTTGAACGTGAGCTTTGATTCATGAATCTTTTCGTCAAGCTCACCTAATATTTGTGAAATCAAGGCATTGACATTTACCCTTTCAAAATCAGGTTCGATGCTGCCGCTGGTCGCCTTTGCCGCCTCAAACAAATCCTCGGTAAGAATCTTGAGTCTGTTGGATTTTCTGTCAAGCACATCCAGATACTTAGATGCGTTTGGTGAGCTCAGCCCCTCTCTCTTCAGCAGATCCACATATGAAATTATTGATGTAAGAGGTGTTTTGATGTCATGGGACACATTTGTTATCAATTCTGTCTTCAGCTTCTCGCTCTTGACTTCGCTTTGAACCGCTGTTTTGAGACCGCTCGTGATTGAGTTTATATCATCTGCCAGCCTGCTGAATTCTCCTTCACCGTCAATATTTATTTTGAAGTCATAATCCCCCGTCTTTGCTACCTTAAGCCCTTCCTGTATAGTCTGAAACTTTCGCACCTTTGAGTATACGTAATATGCCGCCAGCAATGCTATTGGGATTATAATAACAGGCATTTTATAGCTATAAAATGATGCGGCTGCCAAAGCTATTACTGCTGCCATGGATTTGTGCATCAGCGGACCGCTGGACAGAACCTTGATAATTGCTCTCAATGTGCTCGATAAAATCGAATATATCATCGAATGCCTTATTAGTGTTCCATTCTTAATATGCCTTACAATTGAATAAAACAGTGAAAGAAAAGCTGACGCCAGCAGCGCCGCAAGTGAAAGCATAGCAAATATCATTAATATTTCACTGGTAAACCTTATGTCGAGAACTTCATAAAATCTTATCATTCCCAAAGCCACTATTCCTGTTATCAACAGGAGGCTCACATCAGGATACAACTTGTCAACAGCAGCCATATGCACTTCATCATTCTCCATGGTTTTCCCTGTTACAACGGTAAGGTATACAAAGCACATAATCATGAGCATACCACAAAAAACAATGATAGTTGAACCTTTAATAAGAATGCTTCTGTCAGAATTCCATCTTTCCACTCTTGACAAAAGGCCCTCATCAGTTATTGCAGCATATATCGCAGTCTTGGTTCTTCCTCCTTCGATATCTTCAACTGCATCAAGCAGAGATGAGGAGTAGCTGCTGTACCCGTTCTCCGGGTTAAGTTCCACACCCTGCCTGTCTATTAATATATATACATTTTGAATTTTATAATAATGCTTATCCGGATTATTCGTGTTTGTTACGGAGTTTTTTCCGTCAGTTGCGTGATAGACCAGACCTCCCGGTTTATTCAGCTCATTCATAATTTGTTCATAATTATTGAGGTCCGTCTTCATTATGATTTTTTTGACATCCTCGACCTCGCGGCTTTTTTCAGCCCAAAAACGTTCCCTTGAATCATAGTTATCCTCAAGTCCATTTTCAGCTATGAAATTGCTGTACAAATTTTTCAGCTGCCAGCTGTCTTCTATATCCAGGTTGCTTACAGTTCCCCCGCTTAATATGTAGTCTCCGCTTTTATACACCCTCAGCACATACTCCAGTCGATTTGCTGCGTATCTGAGCTCATTGCTGAGTGTATTACTTTCTAAATAGTTTTTGACTGTTATGCTTTCATAATTCTTAACCTTCAGATATATATCAAGCGCTGAAGATACTCCTATTAAAAAGCATACCACCAGCAGGACAAATGCCGAAATCTTTATAACAGGCTTTCTGCTATATGTCTTCCACTTTGTAGCCAACACCCCACACCACCTTCAGGTACCTCGGATTCTTAGGATCTATTTCAATTTTTTCCCTTATTCGTCTTATATGGACCGCCACAGTGTTTTCAGGGTTAAATGAAGGCTCATTCCAGACCGCTTCGTAAATATCGTCTATGGAAAACACTCTGCCCTTATTTCTGGTCAGAAACAAAAGAATTTTGTATTCTACAGGGGTGAGTTTCACAACTTCCCCTTCAACAGCAATTTCTTTTCTTTCGTCGTCAATTACCATATCTCCCGTTTGGTAAAAATTGCTCTTTTCACTATCCACAGCACTTCCCAGGGTTGTATATCTCCTGAGCTGAGACTTGACTCTTGCAATAAGCTCAAGAGGATTGAATGGCTTTGTAATATAATCGTCAGCTCCCATATTGAGTCCAAGCACTATATCTGTCTCCTCGGATTTTGCGGACAGCATAATAACAGGAATATTCTTAATTTCTCTGATTTTCATTGTTGTTTTGATGCCGTCCATTTCTGGCATCATTATGTCCATTATTATAAGATGTACATCATTGTCCTTAACAGTATCAATAGCCTCAAAGCCCGAATAACACTTTAATATATTATACCCTTCATTTTTCAAATATACCTCGATAGCTTCAACAATTTCTCTGTCGTCATCACATACTAATATATTCATAGCATCACCTCCGTTAACTTAGACGTAACATATAGCAAAAAAGTTCATTCTGCTGCCCACCAAGTGGGCAGCTTATTTTTATTTATATTTCTGAAGACCTCTCTTTATGGCTTCTATAACCTCGGGCTCCAGATCCAGTCTGTAGTTTCTTGATACTGTCTTTTCCTGCTTTGACATATCGTAGTCCTGCCCGTTCCACAATACTGCAAGCTTTATTCTGTCATACTGCAAAATTTTGTTGAACATATCATCAAACCACATGCTCTTATCTCCTCCGGCAGATGCTCCGCTGAATTCCGTAATCATCATCGGATGCTTGAAATGTCTGACATAATCATAGTAAAAATGGTCATATGCCTCTGCGAAGCTTCTCCATATTTCTCCCGGATAATAGTTGCCTGTATTGTAAGCAGTAAGTCCTACAATATCAACATATTCATTGCCCGGGTAATAATTAAGATAATGGTTGTACGCATAGTTTGGGAATGACTTCTCATTTGGATTCCACACGAAAATCAGATTGTCAACTCCCATTTCCTTAAATTTATTATATATATACCGCCAGCATTCGATAAATAAGTCTGTGTCCTTTCCTACAAGATGGGCTGAATACCATACCCATTCCCCGTTCATCTCGTTGTTTAGTCTGAAAAGCACCGGATAGTCATATTCATTGAAGCTTTCCGCCAATTGCTCAAGATACTCATCATATTCTCCTCTGAGTATTTCTAGAGTAACGTCCTTTTCCTTTCCGTCAACCATATCCACAGTGTACAGCCCGTATTCAACTACCTTTCCCTGCTCCTTTGCAAGATTCATTGCTTCTGTCTTGTAAGGCAGCTGAAAGGAATTATACAAAAGCACAACGGGAAACTCATAATCAAGCATTGTTTCTATTTGCTTAAGCCTGTATGAATAGTGAGGATATGTGGGTTCAAATATTCCGAAGTCAACTTTTTCATTTTCCGCAAAATATTTATTGTAAAAGCTGAGGGTTTTCTCGTCGAACTGCTTTGAAAAGGGTTCAAACACTCTATCTGCCTTCATTGTTCCCGTCTTGCTTATCAGTTTGAAGCTTGGCATTATCTGCTCAATATACAAAGGCTTTGAAGATTTCATAAAAACAGTTATCAGCTCCTTATATGACCTTGAAAAGGTAATCATAGCATAATAGCTGCGATCAGGGCGGGAGTCTGTAACCTTATCTCTTTCATAAAGAATTATGTGACCGTTTATTCCGCCGAAATTATGGTTGTAATCTCCGGTTATTTCGAATTCCGGATTTTTCATTATTCCTCTGTTTCCGTAGCCGATATATGTAGCCCGGTTGTCAAGACCGCTGTAAAAGTTGTCATATAAAATGTCCACAACCAGATCATCGGATTCGAAGCGGCTCTTGACGCTGACAATGTCCTCGTTCAGCTTTAAGCTGTTTAAAAGCACTATTTCATATCCGTAGGGATTGTTGGTATATTTGTTGTACGTGTCTGAATATGGTATAAGTACAGTACTTTCCGTCTCTGCCGCAAACACCGTATTTAACGTTAAAATCATAAGCGCTGTAACTGTTAAAAATATTTTTTTGAAATTCATACTCTATCTCCTGTTTATTATTCGGGGATACCCGCGCACCTTCAATTTTATCAGACATAATATGTGGTGTCAAATAATTTGCCTAATCTAAAAAATGTAAAAACTCTTTGTAAAAGCCATATATTATGATATAATTCTCTTTACGATCAAGGAGGAAAACGATGGTTACAACGGATACTTTTAAAAGAGGTTTTAAAAATGGCATCAGAACACTGCTTGACCTGATGAAAATACTGGTTCCCGTATATGTTGGAGTCCAGATTCTTTCAATATCGGGAATCTTATATAAAATAGCGGAATTTTTTGAACCTGTAATGTCATTGTTCGGCCTTCCCGGTGAATCTTCAGTCATATTGATTTTTGGCTGGTTCTCCGGCATATATGCGGCATTGGGAGCCCTGGCCGCCATTAAGCTCAACAGTGTGCAGGTAACCACCATGGCTATTATGCTGTCCATAGCACACAATCTCATAACAGAGGGTGCGGTGGTTAAAAAATTGGGAGTGAGCACGCTGATTAGTGTTTCCCTCAGAATTAT
>DNNV01000222.1:6464-12155 GCA_003497505.1 Clostridiales bacterium
AATAATAGGATTTTTATACTACAGGATATTCGGATGATAGGGGGACATTATGGAAATAATAATTGATATAATCGGTAATCTCGTATCATTTATATGGGGAATTGCAAGAATATTGATTCCATTGATGATAGCTATAGAAATATTGAAGGATACAAAATTTATAAATAAGCTTTCGGGTTCAATCAAGCCTGTCACTAAATTTTTCACCATAAGTGAAAATTCCGGCATTTCTCTCTTATTCGGCGTGGCTTTCGGTCTCACCATAGGTGCCGGTGCAGTAATTCAGAGTGTAAAGGATTACGACATAGACAAAAGGAGCATATTTCTGGTGACCATGTTTTTATCCATGTGTCATGCAATATTTGAAGATTCGATACTTTTCGGCTCCATTGGAGCAAATATATTTATTCTGCTGGCAGCGCGATTAATTTCCGCCGTATCCATTACATTCATATTATCGAGATTTATAAAGGAAGAACTCTCAAGTAAAATTCAATAAACTTAAGGTCGGATTGGTATTACCAATCCGACCTGTTTTAGTTAGCAGATAAATCCTTCAGCTCTGTTTCTTCTCCGTCGTATACGGCAAATTTATTAAATCCGTATTCCGTAAATTGGTTTAATTGCTTTGACAGCTTCTTTGCCTTTTCAAACAGAGATACAACGTATCCTTGTTCTCTGAGCTCATCCGCCTTCTTCATCACGTCTATATAATCGTCTCCTGACTCATAGAGCACAACCACCTTTTCCTGACCCGGAACTCTGAATTTTTCTTCCATGAGCTGATTTACAAGTCTTTCGAAGCCAATTGAAAATCCTATTGCAGGTATCTTTTCTCCGATGAAATTGCCTACCATTTCATCGTATCTGCCGCCTCCTGCTATGGAATATCCCAAATCCTTGTAAGCAACCTCGAAAATGGAGCCGGTATAATAGCCCATACCTCTTATGAGGGTGAAATCAAATTCAACATCATATTTATCTCCTGCATATCTTCTTGAGCTCTCGAGGATTTCCTTTACTTCCTTGACAACATCCTCGGACACACCGTACTCACTCAGGATTTCTGTTCCCTTTTCATTCATGCTCTTCAGCGCATCTACCAATTTCGTAATGGCTTCATCATTGTACTGTTTTTCCCGGAGCTCCTTTTGGATGCCTTCCATTCCTATTTTGTCCAGCTTGTCAACCACGATACACACGCTGTCGAATTCTTCTTCTGTAAATCCACAGCTTGTTATAACTGCCTTCAAAACTCTCCTGTCGTTGAATCTTACCACAAAATCATTTACGCCCAGAGCATTCAGCGCCTTTGCCGTTGTTGCTATAAGCTCCAGCTCGGCAGCCTTTGTTCCGTCACCGATTATATCTATGTCGCACTGCTTGAAGCTTCTGTATCTTCCTTTTTGCGCCCTTTCCGCCCTGAACACATTTCCCACCTGCAACGCTTTGAAAACACCCGGGAGATTGGCCTTGTTGTTGCAATAGAACCTGCTTAAAGGAACAGTAAGATCATATCTCAGGCCTAAATCAGCCAGGTCTTCCTCTGACAGTTCTCCTTTTGAGAAATCAAGCTTTTCTCCTCTTTTCAGAATTTTAAATATAAGCTTCAGATTTTCTCCGCCCTTGCTTCCAACCAGATTCTCTATGTTCTCAACCACAGGCGTTTCTATAAGCTCAAAACCGCTCTGTTTGTATGTATTTACTATAACACCTTCCACGTAGTCCCTGATTTCTTTCTCCTGAGGTGTTATATCTCTCATTCCCTTTGCAGGGTTTGTATTAGCCTTCATTGCTACCTCCTGTCCTGCAATTATGACTGTCGTCTTAATTTCATTTTTTTCTAATATTACCAAATAAACTGTTTATTATCAACTCTATTTTAAATGAGTTTCCAAAAACTGCTTTCTTATTTCATCAGGTACGAGGCTGCCTCCTGTGGCCCACGCAACGTGGACAGCATTTTTCATCTTGTGTTCCAGTTCATATTTAGCTATATATTCCTTTCCTTCATCCGAAGCTTCCATCTTTATTACACATTCAAATGCTGCACAGGCCGAGGGTTCAATATATATATTCTCAGAAGCATAAAGGTATCTCATATTGTCATAAAGCTTGTAATCATCAACAGTAAAAATTCCTCCAAGCACATAGTCCATTATTTTTCCCACCAGCTTTGAAGGTCTGCCTACCGCAAGTCCGTCCGCATGTGTTTTACCGTCAATTCCCAGGTCCTGCACGCATATATCATCATGCAGCCCCGTGGCCATTCCCGCAAGCATGGCAGGGGCATGGGTTGGCTCCACAAAAAAGCAATGCACATTATCTCCGTATATTGACTTCAATCCATATGTAATTCCTCCCGGGGACCCGCCTACACCGCAGGGCAGGTAAACAAACATTGGATGCTCCTCGTTAACAGTCACGTTCATATCATTCAGCTGCTTTTCAAGCCTCCTTGCTGCAACGGCATAACCTAAAAACAAATTCATGGAATTTTCATCGTCCACAAAGTAGCTCATTGGATCCATATCCGAAAGTTTCCTGCCTTCCTCCACCGCCTTGGAGAAATCACTATCGTATTCCACAACCTGTGCGCCTTTTGACCTCAGGAGATCTTTTTTCCACTGCTTGGCATCTGCTGACATATGCACGATTACATTAAACCCCAGCGCGGCAGAAGTTATACCTATGCTCAATCCCAGGTTTCCTGTTGACCCAACCTGTATTTTGAACTGATGGAAAAAATCCCTGTATTTTTGCTGAGCAAGTATGGCATAGTCATCCTCTTCAGTAATCATATTGTTTTCCAAAGCAAGCTTCTCTGCGTATTTCAGCACTTCATATATTCCTCCCCTTGCCTTTATGCTTCCCGCTATGGCAAGGTGGCTGTCCATTTTAAGAAGCAGCTGTCCCGAAATTTCGCAGTTGTACGCTTCCTCAAGTTTATTTTTCATATTTTTTATTTCTTTTAAGGGAGATTCTATTATCCCGTGAAATGATTTTGTTTCTGGAAACAGAATTTCTATAAGAGGTGCAAATTTTTCAAGTCGTCTCTCCGCATCATCAATTGCAGCTGTGTCCATATGTATTTTTTTCTCAGCCTCTCCATAAGATACAAGTTTTGGGTTCAGCCAAAGAACCTCCTTCAGCTGGGATACTGCTTTCAAATCTTTGCTATGTATTAATTCATTCTTATCAATCATAGTTTCCTCCTGAAAAAGGGAAGGATTCCTCCCTCCCCTGATGGTGTTATTATATCATATCTTCAGTAATTTTTATACACTGTTATTAACAATTTTTATATCAACTTCTGCTTTGTTGTCACTATTACATTGGCGCCCTTTATTCCTGACAGGCTGAATTTGCTGCCAAGATTAAGATCAATAAATGCATTCATGTTATCTTCTACTTCCTTGGTCGTAAGATCAGGCCTTGGATCCTCAAGATTGAATGTGAATGTTTTTCCTTCGTTAGTGTTGAACAACATTGCCAATCTTTCTGTTATATCAGACATTTCATCACCCCTTTCAACAATAAATATTTTTGATGTTTACTCTTTATCTTCCAAAAGCTCATATGCCTCGTGCCTTGTCACCTTTTTCATGTCGTGTTTCTGCATGCTGTGCATAAACTTTGCAGCTTCATAAAAAGCTTCATTTGAAGCAGAAGTTCTTAAATCAGGCAGTGTCTTTGTTTTAAGAACTTCCTTATTATTTTCATCAAAGCCCTTGCTGAAGACAACCTTCAATACGGAATCTGATTGATTCACTATCACTTTCATTTTATCACCTCCTTCTACTACTATATAGCATCTGGTCGCTTATTTTATTGATTTATTTTATCTAAAATGGTAACATGATGGAAAGGACATCAATTGGAGAAGGAATTATGAACAAGTCGCTGCCGAAAGAGCTGAGAGATATAGTTGAAACCTTGAACCATGACTATCTGACAGGCGTAAAATATGTAATATATATAACCGCAAAAATTATTTATGAGAGATCTACCCCGGATTTTTCGCACATAAAACCGAATTTATTCAGTGAATATGAATTTTTCGACCTTCGGGATGCGGAAGCAGAAAAAAAAATCACTGATCTGCTCACCTCGGCTGTGAACAAAATAAATTCGAAGTCCTTCCGACCTGCAGAGCTTTATGAAAGACTTCTTACACCCAGGGAAAAGAAGGAGCTTGGTCAAGTTTATACCCCTTATGAAATTATCGACAAAATGCTTGATCAGGCATTTGAATTAAAGGCTGTTAACAAAAATATCAAAATTCTTGATCCTTCCTGCGGAGGCGGTTACTTTCTCATCAAGGCTTTTGAAAGACTGCGTACTTCTCTGGGAGACGCTGTGGATGACAGATATATTGCGGAAAACATGCTGTACGGCGTGGATGTAGATGAATTCTCCGTTTTCCTCACAAAGGCAGGACTGCTTTTTGTATCAGGTTCACGCAGATTAAGTTTCAATATACATTGTTTTGATTTTCTGACAGACTTAAATAATCTGGGCAGCTTTGACATCATAGTGGGCAACCCTCCATATGTTGGACATAAGAATTCATCTGCTCAGTACAGAAAAGAGTTGTATGAAAAATACCCCGAAGTATTTTACGACAAGGCAGATATATCATATTGCTTTTTTAAAAAGGGGATGGACAACCTCAGGGAAGCCGGGATCATATCCTTCATAACCTCCAGGTACTTTATGGAGGCTCTGTATGCAAGGGGACTAAGAGCATACATTAAAAACAATTTCAACATTCTGTCTATCTTTGATTTTGACGGAGGCAGAGTATTCAAAGGCGCAATGGTAAGCCCCGCCGTCGTTACATTAACAAATATTGGCTGGAACAAAAAGGACTTTTCCTACGTCAAATATAATGAAGGTTCTTTGAAGGAAAGCTTTGTTTTCCCCCAGGAAAAATTAAGGGACCAGGGCTGGATTATATTGAGAGACGAAGACGATAACCTGTTTAATCGAATACATGATTCTTCAAATGCATACATTAAGGATGTGTGCACCCTTAAGCAGGGAATTATCACAGGGCTGGACAAGGCCTTCATTGTGGATGAGGCTGCCGTCGAAAAATACGGTATTGAGAGTTCCTTACTCAAAAAATGGATAAAAAACAGCAGCATATCAAGAGATTACGTAAAATATAATAACCTGTATCTGATATATTCCAACATTATAGATAATGAGCAAGATTATCCCAATGCAATCAGATACCTTTCAGAATACAAGGACAGACTTCAGAGCAGAAGAGAATGCATAAAGGGCTACAGAAAGTGGTATGAGCTTCAATGGGGACGGGTTCAATCCGACTTTGAAAACCCGAAAATAGTTTTCCCATACAAATCCTCTGGCAACAATTTTTATTACGATGAAAATGAATATTTTTGCAGCGCTGATATATATCTTATGAACGGTTTTCCGCAGGAGCTTTCCTTGGAATACCTTCTAAAATATCTAAATTCAGACATATTTGAATTTTATTTCAAATGTGGCGCAAAAAAGGTGGGAAATAATACATATGAATATTATCCCAATAAATTAAACTATGCTAAAATATTTTTACCTCAGGAAAACAATCAGAAAAATATATCTGATTTAGGAAAAATTAATATTGAAATATTCCTGAAAAAGGTGTTTAATATAACCGAAGAGGAGGTAAAAAAT
>DNNV01000223.1 GCA_003497505.1 Clostridiales bacterium
CTGCAATACTTGGTAAATATTTCAGGAGAGAGTTGGGTAAGCTCAGCATAGGAGCGTATGCTGATATAATTACAATAGATTACGAGCCTCTTACGCCTATGAATGAAAAGAATTGGTTTGGTCATGTATTGTTTGGAATGACAGGAAGAATGGTAAACGACACTGTTATAAACGGCAGATTCGTAATGAAAGACAGAGTGATACAAACAGCCGATACAAAGGAAATATTGGCTAAATCAAGAGAACATGTTAAAAAGATATGGCCGTTAATGTAAAGCATAGATGGCATGTATGATGAGATATGCTTCGCATACATTTATTGAGAAAGCATACATGAATAAAAATAAGGAGAAGCAATTATGAAAAAAAGTTCTACTGATAACAACTCACTTTTCAGCTTGGAGGGAAATCCCAGTCTGAGCGTTGTAATGCCTATGTCGTTGCAGCACCTGCTGGCAATGATTGTAGGAAATGTTTTGCCGGCACTGGTTTTGTCCGGAGCGATAGGATTTAGCCCGAGCCAGCAGATACAGCTTGTTCAGGCGAGCATGTTTATAGCGGCAATCGGAACACTTATTCAATCATTCCCGATATTTGGTGTAGGCGCCAAGCTTCCCGTAATTATAGGAGTAAGCTTTGCATACATACCTACGATTCTTGCAATAGGAGGACAGTACGGTATCGGAGCTATATTGGGCACCCAGGTAATCGGCGGTATTACAGCGTTTATAGTAGGTATTTTCATTAAAAGAATCAGAAAGTATTTTCCTCCCATGGTGGCAGGCACTGTTGTTTTTACAATAGGGCTGTCTCTTTACAGAGTTGCCGTTAATTATATGGCAGGCGGGTTTCAGGCAGCTGATCCACGGTACGGAGGTCTGGTTTACTGGGGTATTGCTGTATTGACATTAACAGTGGTTTTGCTTTGCAACATGTTTGGAAGGGGATATATAAAGCTTGCTGCAATATTAATAGGTATTGTTGTTGGTTACATCGCAAGCTTGATGGCAGGAATAGTATCGTTCAGTTCTATTCAATCTGCAGCATGGTTCAACCTCCCGGCTATTATGCCTTATAAGCTGGAGTTCCCGGTTGCTGCAGCTGTCAGCATGGCTGTTATGTATGTTGTCAATTCAGTACAGGCAGTTGGAGATTTATCCGGAACAACAGTCGGAGGCATGGACAGGGAGGCAACTGATGAGGAATTGTCAGGAGGTATAAAAGCCAATGGTGTTACAAGTATAATTGGCTCTCTGCTGGGTGCATTGCCTACAGCCACATACAGCCAGAACGTGGGTATAGTGGTAATGACAAAGGTAGTGAGCTTAAAGGTGTTCAGAGTTACAGCTCTCATGATTTTGTTTGCCGGCTTTATTCCTAAATTCGGTGCTGTTATGACTTCAATTCCGCAATGTGTAATCGGAGGAGCCACAATTTCAGTATTTGCTCAGATTACTATGACAGGAATGAGACTGATTGTTCAGGATGAGATGTCCGTCAGAAATTCAACCATAGTGGGTCTTGGTATTGCATTGGGAATGGGAATAACTCAAATACCAAAGGAAGGTCTTCAATATCTTCCCGGATGGTTCAATATGGTTTTTGCCAGTTCACCGGTTGTGCTTGCAACGGTAGTGGTATTTATGCTGAATATATTGCTTCCTAAAAAGACTCTTGCTGAAGAAAAGGCCGAAAGAGAAGCAATGGAAAAAGGCAACAAATAAAAATATAAACTATTCAGCCTGCTGGCAGCTTTGTGACGGCAGGCTGAGTATCGAAATTACAGGAGGCTGCTTTGAATTTAATTATAAAAAACGGAGTTATAAATAATTGCGAAGGAAGCTTCAAGGCCGATGTATTAATTGAAAACGGCAAAATAAATCAAATAAGAACAGACATAATAAACGAAAAGAATTATGAAGTAATAGATGCGTGCGGAGGCTTAGTTTTGCCCGGAGGTGTTGATGTCCATACTCATATGGATTTGGATCTTGGAGCATACAGGGCAGTGGATGATTTCTATACGGGAACTGTTGCTGCCGTGCACGGAGGAACCACAACTATTGTTGACCATATTTCATTTGGCCCGAAGGGATGCGGTCTGCATTATGAAATTAACGAATATCACAGGCTGGCTGAGGGAAATGCGGTTGCTGACTACAGCTTCCACGGGGTGCTGCAGCATGTTGACAGCAACATACTTAACGAAATGGAAGAAGTAATTAATGACGGAGTACAAAGTTTTAAATTATATATGACTTATGATAACATGCTTAGTGATGAGGATATACTTAAGGTGTTGTTTAGAGCAAAAGAGCTTGGTGCAGTTATTGCGGTGCACGCAGAAAATAACGGCGCGATACAGTACCTCAGGTCATATTACGGAAGTTTGGGAAAAACGGAACCCATTTATCATGCATTGTCAAGGCCGGATTCAACAGAGGCCGAAGCGATAAGCAGAATGATTTATTTAAGTGAAATTGCTGGATACCCCCATCTTTATTTTGTTCATGTTTCCAGTAAGAAGGGGCTGGATGAAATAAAGGAGGCAAGGAAAAGAGGCGCAGTAAATATATATTGTGAAACATGTACACAATATCTCACATTGACTGAGGAATGCTACGGAAAAGATGACCATGCAGGTTTGAAATATATTATGGCACCTCCTTTAAGAAAAACGGAGGATGTGGAGGCGCTTTGGAAGGGAGTGGAAAACGGTGATGTGGATGTAATAGCCACAGACCATTGTCCATTCTATCTGGAGCAGAAACTGAAAGGAATTAAAGATTACAGAATTGCTCCCGGAGGAGCGCCGGGAGTTGAAGAAAGAATGGAAATAATTTTGACAGAGGGAATGAAAAGAGGAATAACAATAGGCACATTAATTGAAAAGCTATGTGCCAATCCGTCAAGGATTTTCGGACTGTATCCTAAAAAAGGCGTTATACAGGCAGGTTCTGACGGAGACATAATAATCGTAAAGAATCAGACTGAAGTAATCCGTCAGGTTAACAGACACAGTGCCGCGGACTATACTATTTATGAGGGATTTGAAGTCAGCTATGTTGTTGATACCGCCATACAAAGAGGAAGAATTCTAATCAGGAACGGGAAACTGGCGGCAGAAAAAGGAGTGGGCGAATTCATCAGAAGAAAACGCAAATAAGAAAGGATGACTATATGTACTCTTTAAATATTAATGGGAAAACTTATGAAATAGAGCAAGATAAGAGCCTCATGGATTACCTGAGGGATGATTTGAGGCTAACTTCTGTAAAAAACGGGTGCAATGAGGGAGCGTGTGGCGCTTGTTCCATACTTGTGGACGGAAAGGTTGTCAAGTCATGCGTTATGAAGGTATCTAAGTTTGCCAGAAAGAATATTGTAACTGCGGAGGGACTGTCCGACAGGGAAAAGGATGTATACGGCTATTCCTTTGCAAAGGCAGGAGCAGTTCAGTGCGGTTTCTGCATACCTGGAATGGTAATAAGCGCCAAGGCACTTATTGATGCAAACAGTGACCCTTCAATTGATGATGTAAAGAAAGCGATTAAAGGCAATATATGCAGATGTACGGGATATGCAAAAATTGAAGAGGCTATTCTATTGGCAGCAAATATTTTGAGAAACGACGAAGATGTTCCAGAGGAAGAAGCATATGTGAGAGTGGGGCAGGACATTTTCAGAATTGATGCAAAAGACAAGACATTAGGGAAGGCAAAATATGCAGACGATTATTACTTTGAAGGAATGCTGTATGGTAAAAATGTATTCAGCAAGTATGCCCGTGCAAGGGTATTGTCGGTTGATATAAAGGAAGCACAAGGAATGCCGGGAGTTGTGGCAGTGTTTACCGCCAAGGACATACCCGGCAAGAGATATATAGGACATCTTGCTCACGACTGGCCGGGCATGATTGATGTGGGCGAGCAGACAAAATGTATAGGTGATACCATAGCAATGGTGGTGGCGGAAACAAGAGAGCAGGCTGAAGCGGCAGTTAAGGCAGTAAATGTTGATTATGAGGTGCTGGAACCCATAGTTACCACAGAGCAGGCGGCAGCCCCGGGAGCCCATCAGATTCATGGCGAAGGCTTTATGCAGTTCGGAAAGATGGTGGTTCCTCAGAACAATCTTTTCTCGCATCAGGAAGTTAAAAGAGGAAATGTGGAAAAAGCTTTTCAGGATTCGAAGTATGTTGTGGAAGGAACATTCGAGCTTCCTCCTACAGAGCATGCATTTCTGGAGCCTGAAACATCCGTGGCAATGCCTGATGGTGACAGCGGTGTTATAGTAATTACGGGAGGGCAGGGTATTTATGATGAATACCATGAGCTGGCGCAATATCTCGGGATACCGGAGGAGAATGTAAGGATTCAAAGCGCCGTTGTGGGCGGAGGCTTTGGGGGCAAGGAGGATATGAGCGTACAGCATCAGGCAGCTCTCTGCGCATATCTGACTAAGCGTCCCGTAAAGGTATATTTCAGCAGGCAGGAAAGCATAAACTATCATCCTAAGCGACATGCCATGGAAATATACTGTAAAATAGGCTGTGATGAAAATGGAATTCTGAAGGGAATGAAGGCAAGACTGACTTCCGACACTGGAGCGTACGGTTCTCTAGGAGGTCCTGTCCTTCAAAGAGCATGCACTCATGCGGGAGGTCCATACAATTATCAGAATGTTGATATAGAAGGAAACGCATATTATACAAATAATCCTCCGGCAGGAGCATTCCGCGGGTTTGGAGTTACACAATCAGCTTTCGTAATAGAATGCTTGATTAATCAGCTTGCCGAAAGATCAGGAATTTCCGGTTGGGAAATCAGGTACAGAAATGCAATAAGACCGGGGCAGTCATTGCCTAACGGACAGATTGCGGATGAAGGCACAGGGATGGCTGAAACTTTAGAAGCTGTAAAGGCTGAATTTGAAAAATATGAAGCTGATTCCGACTATCATGTAGGTATTGCATCCGCCATGAAGAATGCGGGACTGGGTGTTGGTGTACCTGACCCTGGACGCTGTAACCTTGAGGTGGTAGAAGGAGTGGTTCATGCAAGGTCATCGGCGGGAGCCATAGGGCAGGGAGTGCAGACTGTTATATTCCAGGTTGTATGCGAGACTACAGGATTGCCGAGAAATAAGGTTGTTGTTGATCATCCTGATACCAGGCATTCGCCAAATGCGGGAACCACAACCGCATCACGTCAGACAGTATTTACCGGTGAAGCCGCACGTGCTGCCTCACTTCAGCTTAAAGCAGACCTTGACAGCGGCAAAAGCCTTGAAAGCCTTGAGGGAAAGATATATAAGGGAGAATTCGATTTCGTGACAGATGCTATAGGCTCTGAAAAACCAAACCCCGTAAGTCATATTGCATACGGATATGCCACACAGCTGGTTGTAATAGATAAGGAAGGAAAGCTCGTAAAGGTTGTAGCAGCCCATGATGTGGGAAGGGCAATAAATCCTGTGGCTGCAAGAGGCCAGATAGAAGGTGGGGCAGCCATGGCTCTCGGGTATGGGCTCACAGAGGATTTTCCGCTTAAGGATGGAATTCCTCAGGTTAAATTCGGAACGCTGGGCCTCTTCAGGTCCACGCAGATGCCATCTGTGGAAGTCCATTTAATAGAGAAGAACAAGCATGACAGCGTTGCATACGGCGCAAAGGGATTGGGTGAGATTGTTGTAATTCCCGGTGCGCCTGCATGTCAGAATGCTTACTATAAAAAAGACGGCATATTCAGATATAAGCTTCCTCTTCAAAGTACAGTATATAAAAAATAAATATCAGTAAATGTCATCCTGAAGGATGACATTTATGCTGATTAGTGGTAAAATTGCAATGGTGATAATATGGGGAGATTAGCAGAAATATTTAATATAGATAAAGGTGATATCGTATCTATTGTAGGAAGCGGCGGAAAAACGACATTGATGCTTAAGCTCGCACAGGAGCTGAGAGGCAGATACAGGGTAATGGTCAGCACAAGCGCAAAAATGATGAAGCCAGCGGCTGAATTTTATGACTATTTATATACAGATATTGAAAGCTACAGGAAAAGCAAAAGTGAAAAATCTTGTGGTATAACAGTAATTTCAAAGGATATAAATATTGAAAAGCAAAAGCTTATGGGAATAGACGAAGAGGATTTGAATGAATTGATACCTGATTTCGATATAATTTTATTGGAGGCTGACGGCTCAAAAAATCTTCCTGTCAAAGGCTGGAAAAGTCATGAACCACCTGTGCTGAAGAGTACCACAAAGACGATTGGAGTTATTCCCGCAAATTTTATAAATAGAAAAGCTGAAAGACACTTCATTTATGGATATGATGAATTCAATATGCTTACATGCAACAGCAAATATATTGATTTTGAGTCAATAGGAAGGATTTGTTCTAAAAGGCTCGGAATATTTAAAAATTCAAGAGGCAGACGATATTTGTTTTTAAACAAGGCAGGCAATGACGAGGAATTAAATTCCGCACGTGAACTGACGGAATATCTTAAGAAACATGTGGTCAACAATCCTTTTGATTTCAATATTTGTTTTGGATCCTTGGAAAAAGAGGTGTATTATGAAGGTTAGTGCCATAATTATGGCAGCGGGCTTATCCAGGAGAATGAATGGAGATAAACTGAAAATGAAAATAAACGACAGGTTTATCTTTGAATATATTTTTGACACCATTAATAACTGTGAACATCTATTTGAAGAAGTCATTGTTGTTGCCAAAGACGATGATGTTTTAAGAAAAGCTTCATCTTTGGGATTTAGGGCCATAAGAAATGTGAATTCCCACCTGGGGCAAAGCTCTACAATTAAATTGGGAGTGCAAAATTCGGCGGATGTTGACGGATTTATGTTCTTTGTGGCAGACCAGCCGTTTATCAGCATGAATACTATTGGGAGCATGCTTGGAATATTTGATGAAAAACCGAATAATATCATTGTATCATGCTGCAATGGAATAAATAGGAATCCTGTTATATTTCCGATAGAATTTAAAAATGACCTTTTGAATCTTGATGGAGACATGGGAGGAAGGATAATCCTTAAGAGCAATACATATAAAATAGTTAAGGTTCATGTGCAATCTGAGCATGAATTTAAGGATATTGATACAATGCAGGATTATGAAGAGGCCATAGGGAAGAAGGGATAGAATGAATGGTGATATAGTTGTAGTCAGAGGCGGAGGAGATATAGCATCCGGTGTTATCCAAAAGCTTCATAGAGTGGGGTTTAGATTGCTAGTTCTTGAATCGGAGCACCCAACGTCAGTAAGGAGGACGGTAAGCTTTTCAGAAGCCGTATATGACGGAAGTGTGGAGTTGGAAGGAATAACTGCTGTTCTAGTGAAAAATACGATCGAAATATATCATGCATGGGCTATGGACCATGTGCCTGTGGCAGCTGACCCAAAGGGTGAATACATAGGAAAGTTCAAGCCGATTGCAGTAGTAGATGCTATAATTGCGAAAAGAAACACCGGGATGCACAGAGGGCTTGCGCCTGTTACTATAGCCATGGGACCGGGCTTTACGGCAAAGAAGGACGTGGATGTGGTAATTGAGAGCAACAGAGGACACAACCTGGGAAGGCTGATATTTGAAGGGGAAGCTGAGCCGAATACAGGAATGCCCGGAAACATAGCAGGATATACCAAGGAAAGGGTGCTGAATGCTCCTGTGGACGGAACAATAACCACAGTGCGAAAAATAGGAGAAGTGGTAAAAGCAGAAGATATAATTGCATCTGTTGACGGAACAGAAATTTTGTCAAAGATAGACGGTATAGTCAGGGGGCTCATAAGAGACGGCACGTATGTTACTAACGGACTTAAAGTAGGAGACATTGATCCGAGAATTGAACAGCTGGAAAATTGCTACACTATTTCCGACAAGGCGAGGGCAATAGGTGGGGCAGTGTTGGAAGCATTGTTGATTGAAATAAAAAAGATTAAAAACCTGTGAGGTATTTAATCTTTTTTATTGTTTAAAGATTAAATATTTGCTAAAATCTAGATAACATTGTCGAAAAAGTAATTAAGGAGAAAATAAATGGCTAAGGTTATTTCGGTTTCAAATCAAAAGGGCGGGGTGGGAAAGACTACTACAACGGGAGCTGTTGC
>DNNV01000041.1:0-4119 GCA_003497505.1 Clostridiales bacterium
GCCATTCACAAGTTTGTATGTCCTCCACATTCTTAAGACAAGAAAAACAGTATGAATGCAATAAAATAATTTTAGAACATATTTTGGCAATGTCGCATTTGGAATAAATGATAACATTTGCAATAAAATTAGTTACAGTTATTTCACCACTTTTTTTTGCATAATCAAAGATGGCTCTTGACAATTGGCTATCAGCAACATCTTGGGCATCAAGTTTTTCAATTACGTTGAAAATATACTTGCAAATTATATCATTGCCATTCAACAGATATTTGGAAAGAGCATTGAGAGATTCAATTGTATTTATCAACGTTAGTGTGTTTATACACAACTTTATTTCAGGAATTAAAAATTTATCACTAAACTCCAAAAATTGAACAATAGATTCTGGAGCAGTACTTAATAATTTGGATTCATGGTCATTTCGCGGTGGTATGATATCATGTATTTTTGATTCTACCTTATAACGAATTTCTGGTGAAAGTTCTACTGGAATATTGAAGCATGCTACTACTGCATACAGGTATTTATTATCTTCTTTTCCCTTTTCCAACAATATCGTCATAATCTCATCTGCATCAGATTTTATTGAAAATCCCATAGCCAACAACACTGTCTCATGCCAATTATAATCAAGGATTTTCTCTATAAGTACCCCATAATCAGAGTTTTTCATTATTACACGAGCTGCTAGATATTCTTGAAATGTTTTATGAATAAAATCTATATCATTACCAGAAACATTCCTAAGTATTCCACTTCTTTCAATTAAAAATTTCAATATTTTTTCAGCACCAATATCCATTACCTCAGTGCTCATAAATCGAATCTTATTGTTAATCCTATTAATAACTTGTGTTTTTTTCTGCGAAACAAAATTGTTAATCTGAAACCAATATGCAATATCATCCAAAATAGCAAAACGTTGTTGTTGACTCAGTTTATCCCCTACTTCGTGTCCAATATGCCTGCTTTCATCCCTATTCTCCATAAGCATCTTGCAGCATTCTTCATATATTTCATTCCTCGTTTTAGGTAAAATCATTCCGTTATTATGCCAAAGTCCACAAATCATAGCACAAAGTAATGGATAAGAAGACAAATCTCGTAATGAGCGATTATTTCTTATCTGCTTAAATATTGTTTTACTATAGCTTTCAGCATTCTTTTGACTCCATTTATAATTTCCTGATACAGATTTATGCCAATTATCTATGAAGACTGATATGAGGTCACAAGTCATAGGTAAAAGCTCAATAATTTTAAAATTATAAAGCAATTCATCATGTTCAGGAAATAATTCATAAATTACACTTGGTCTCGATGTAATTACTATTTTCACTTCAAATTCATCATTTATCGTGGAAACCCAGTTCAACACTTCATGCCTTTTAGAAAGAGGGATTTCGTCCATCCCATCAATCAGTATCATCGCTCTTTGGGAAGTGAAAACTTCCTGCATCCATTTATCAGTATGCTCTTTTGATACACATTTTGATATCAATGAACGAAGTGTATTGAAAGATATTTCACCTTTATGTTTCCGAAGCTCAATTACAAACGGAATCCTATTGTTCCATGGTGTGTCATCCAGTTCGCTATTTCCTATTGCACAGTTTATGGCAAGCCAATTAATAAATGTTGTTTTACCAGTCCCAGCCTCTCCTAAAACAAACAAAAAACTATCTTCTAAAAAATCATGTACCTTTCGAGAATATCCCTCTTCAACATCTTTAGCATTAATAGTTACATAAGCTTCTTCAAGCAAGTACCTCTTGGTTTCTAAATTTAGATTTGCACCAAAAACATTTATTTGACTATATTTTTTTCTTACAACATTTTTATATTCAATCTCAATGCTAGACATTTCAAGCGTTTCTTTTCTTTTTAAATCTAATCTGTTTTTCTCAAAATCATTCAGGAATCTCTCGAATTCTCTTTTTATAGTGTTCATTTGGATAATCGTTTCACGACCAGTTTTTGAGGTAAAATCTTGGAGTTTTTCTGACATATCCACAACAAATACTACAGCAAGTCGAAGCATAGCGGACAGCTGAGACCATTCAGAGTCGGAATACTGTTTCCTATCAAAAGATTTCTCTTTGAGGATTTCCTTTATAATATCATCAATGTTGAATGCCTTTGATATGAGATTCTTAAGTGAAAAATCATATTCCTTGAATACCATTTCTAAATTACTAATTATGAATTCAAGACGCTCATCTTTGATTACGTCACCAGATGACTCTATTAACTTACTAAGATTATCAGAATATTTGTCCATAAACGATTCAAAGTATCGACGTGTCGTTCTAGCTTTCATATAGTCGCCAGATACTTTCATAAAGAACTCATCGGTAATATCTGCTAAAGGTTCATTGAAAATATTGCATAACATAGTCTTAACTAAAACACGACCTACGTTTGCAATTATCACTTCGACAATCATGCATTCACCTCATTTTGGTAATTAACCCATTTTAATTATTACAACATAATAACTCAAATCCTTCACTTTCAAGCCATTTAAACCGTTTGTTTAGCCTTGAAAGTGCTTTTCTGCAGAATCATTCCAAATCTTTATAATTCAGGCATTCTGTCAGAAAATATTCTCAAAAATTTAGTTAATACTGCCAGTGAATTGTCTTTTCTTGCTTTTGCAACTCTTTGAAATTGTCTCTTGGTTTTATAGAATTCCCGCCAGTTTAGCTGCAATCTTTAAAGATACGATCCTGTCAGCTAATCCTGCTTCATAAATAATGATGTCCTTTTTTGTCGTAAGCCATATCGCACCTGCTTACTTAACTCAGTCAGCTGCTTACAGACATCTTCACTTTCCTCATAATTGAACCCTAACAGTTCAGAAATAGCATTGATAATAAGTGTTGAAGTATACCCAAACACATCGTCACAAATATCAATGATTTGCCAAGCTGTATTTCTGCTTCTTTTTTCTACGGATAATCATAACATTGTTTTCAGTTGCACATTTAAGAATCTGCTTATATGACATTCCATTGATCCACATGGTGGCAATACTGGGGATTGCACTTTCGGTCATAACTAAAAGTGCTGGATAATTAAGAAGACTTGTCCACACTGTATATGTTCCATTAATAGATGACGGCTGTGCATTATTGTAGAGATATTGAAAACAATTTATCCATAAAGTGTCATATGACATATCACCCTATTAGCAATATCATTACCATAATTGTATATCTTTTCCTGATATTTTTCAACATATACTTATGTTTTTAGACAATAATTTGCAGAATATTTAAATATCTTACTATCTTACATTTTACTCTGTAAGAGCTTAACACTAGACATGCTTTCACCTTTGCAGCGGATTTCTAAATTTTTACTAAACACGAAAATACGATTAATTTTATTTCTGACAACCATTTCATTATAAGCACCGTTCTCACCTAAGACTCTTGAACTCATTTTTCATCTATAGTGGGCGAATGAGAGTAGATATCTTTGCCCTTTTCGATTCTCGTTGCACATCTCCAAACAACCTTACCTCTTTCAGTTCTTCTTCAATATGAAGCGTCGCAGTCTCCACGCACAAGAAGATTTCCCAAAAGATAATTGCCATCATACTTGTTGTTGCTGGATTCCACTGTGCCATCTTCTTTACGGACTAGTCTCGCACGTCTAGACATTTCTTCCTGAAACTTATCAAATGCTTCAGCAGTAATAATAGCCGGATGACTATTCGTTATATAGTAACGCTCTCTTTGAGCAGGATTCTTGCTTTTTTGCCTGTTATAAAATCTTCTGTATATCTCTTTTGCAGTAGAGAATCGCCCTTATATTTCTCAGTGTCTTTTGAATAACTGCTGTTACCCACGCTTTCTTCCCTATAACGGTTTTAATCTGATGTTCTTGCAATATACCGCAACCTTTAATTTCTCAGTGTATTTCAAAGAATTTTTGGCTGGAATAAACGTAATCTTTTTCATAAAAACAACCTTCTTCCTATTAAAATTTTTTAGTTACTATAATAAAAAGAGCGCAAAAGCAAAATCGCTCTTACGCTCAAGGTTTATTACTCATGTTCAACCATTAATGATTTTAACGTTGCAACAGGACTACAACTTCTGAATGCCT
>DNNV01000041.1:4194-13384 GCA_003497505.1 Clostridiales bacterium
CAAGGTTTATTACTCACAATTCAAAAGCCGTCTTCTCATCAATTGTCGATTCAGAAATCTGTTCGTATAAGATATTTAAATTGTTGATGTCAAATATACTAGAATTCTCATTATTGCTGTAATGTGATATTCTTACTTTAGATACATATAATAAATACAAGAACTTTTATGTTTTATATTTACTAAAGATGTCTTTGCATTTCTGATCGATAATTACTATTAATAGAGCTATCGTTTCACTTCTTATCTAATTCTCTATATTGTACCATCTTTAACATTATTTCACCATAAGTATAACAAAAAAGATAGAAAAATAACAAGTTCTATTTAGTGCATTAATATTTTATCAAAAAAAGAAAAACGTGAAAGTCATATCATTCTTTCACGTCAAAATACATTTTTATTTAAAATGCTGCGACCCCACTATTTATCAAGCTTCCAAGCGTTGCAACAGGATTATGGTCTCTACATGATACGTCATCGGAAACATATCCACACACTGAACCTTCTCCACCCTATACCCATTCTCCAAAAACACCGGCAAATCCTTTGCCAGGGATGTTGGTTTGCAGGAGATGTAGATGAAGGTTTCCGGTTTGTAGTCAATTATCTTTTGGATGGCCTTTGGGTGGATGCCTTCACGGGGTGGGTCAAGGACTATGATGTCGGGGGTGTCCTGGAGGTCATCTATTTTTTTGAGGACGTCGCCGGCTATAAAGGTGCAGTTGTCCAGGTTGTTGAGCTTTGTGTTTTCGTTGGCCTTTTCAACGGCTTCCTCCACTATTTCGATGCCTATTACCTTTTTTGCGGTAGGGGCAAGTATCTGGCCTATGGTTCCTGTGCCGGAATAAAGGTCAAATATGGTTTTGTCCTTTGTTGTTCCTATGAAGTCTCGCACTATAGAGTACAGCTTTTCTGCACCCAGAGAGTTCGTCTGGAAGAAGGAGAAGGATGAAATGTTGAATTTTAATCCTAATAGCTCTTCCACTATGGTGTCCTCGCCGTAGAGAATTTTCTGAGAATCTGCTTTTGCTGCATCGGCTGTTCCATCATATATGGAGTGGGCGATGCATTTTATGATTCCTTTTAAGTCCAGACTGAGAATCATGTCTGTGAATTCCTTTTCGTTGAGGGTGTCCTGGCTTGATGTAATCAGGTTTATTAATATTTGTCCCGTCTTTTCTGCTTTTCTTACCAATAGGTATCTTAAAAAGCCAATATTAGTTATTTTATGGTAGTAAGTCTTATTATTTCCTTGGAAATAGTCTAAAATGCGACATAGAATCTGTCGAAAATCGCTGTCTGCGATGGAGCATTCTGTTGTGGTAACTATGCTGTGAAAGCTGTTTCTTCTGTGCATGCCCAGTGAGAGAGGCCCGTCCTTTATTTCGTCACCGAAGGAAAATTCCATTTTGTTTCTGTATTCTGTTTCCTTGGGGCTGGGAACGATGGGAAGAAATTCATAGTCTTCCTGCAGTATTCCGTCTAAAATTGATTTTACCTGAGATTCCTTGATTTTAAGCTGCTTTTCATAGGGGACATTCTGGTAGGTGCAGCCGCCGCAAAGGTTGAAATGGGGACATTGAGGCTTCTGCTCGTAGTCGGCAGGTTCTATGACCTCTATTACTTTTGCCTCGGCACTTTCTTTTCTTGACCTGCTTATTTTTGCTCTTACTTTTTGTCCGGGAAGTGCATTTTTGATCTTTATTTTTTTGCCCTCGTGAACTGCTGATGCCACGTTGGGGAAATTTAAGTCATTTATGGTTATTTCGATTATATCGTTCTTTTTCATTTGTGCTCCTAATAATATATTAAACGACCGCCGCGGGCAGTTGTGCCGGAGGCAGTCGCTGTGTTACAGGCTCAATAATCTTTCGACCATTTCATTTATTGCCAGTGCGGCTTCTCTGCCCGGTCTCAGGTTTGAATAATCTCCTGTGTAATGAATCAGACCATAGGCTGGGTAATTCTGCGTGGACAATAAATTTGACGGAACAGGAACGGTGGTCATACCAACGTGCTGTCCGAAAATGCTTATGGCATTCAGGCACATGTCTCCGCCACCCTCTGTGGTTCCGCAGGTTGTGAAGGCAAACAGCTTTTTGCCCCAGAATGCGGCCTCTGACCAGTAAGGCGAGAATGAATCCATAAATGTCTTCATCGCACCCGAAACATTACCGTAATATGTGGGGGAGCCCATTATTATAATTTCGCTGTCCAGAAGCTTATCAACCTTTGCTTCCTCTAAGCTCAGCATTTCTTTTTTGTATTGGCCGGCAACTGCAAATTCTTTTGCCAACTCCTCGTAATTAGGGTCATTGACTCTTAAAAGCTGTGCATCAGCGCCCTGCTTGCGGAATGCTTCGTAAAATTCCTTTGCCATGAGATAGCTGTTTCCGCATACGCTGTGAAACACTATAGATACTTTTCTGCTCATTAATTTCTGCTCCTTATTTTACATCTGTTTAAATAGCTTTCGCTTTCGTCCGCGAACAGGCAGCTCAGGTAATCTTCAACCTCAACCGCCGTTTCCATGTTCAGAGTGCCTTCGGCTATCTTTTCCATTTCTTTTTTATCCAAATTTCTTATTATATATCTTGAACTGAGTATTGAAGGTGAATTCATGCTGAATTCATCCAGTCCCATTCCTAAAAACACCGGCACCAGCTTGGGGTCTCCGGCAGCCTCGCCGCACATTCCAACCCATATACCCGCCTTGTGGCCATTGTCTATTATACCCTTTATGAGGCGCAGCAATGCAGGGTGATACTGGCTGTATAAATGTGACAGCCTTGAATTCATTCTGTCAACTGCCATTGTATACTGTATGAGATCATTGGTTCCAATGCTGAAAAAATCAACCTCTCTTGCCAATAAATCTGATATGATTGCCGCAGAGGGTATTTCAATCATAATTCCTATTTCAATATCTTTTTTGAACGGAATTCCTTCCTTTGAAAGCTCCTTCCTTGCCTCGCCCAGTATTTCCTTGGCATCCTTGAGCTCCCTCATGGTTGAAATCATAGGAAACATTATTTTAACATTGCCGTAAATGCTGGCCCTGAGTATTGCTCTGAGCTGTGTTCTGAAAACATCCACATTGCCAAGGCACAGCCTTATGGCTCTGTAGCCCAGGAAGGGGTTCATTTCCTTCGGTATGTCAATATAGGGTACATTTTTGTCTCCGCCTATGTCCAGAGTCCTTATGATTACGGGCTTATCTCCCATTTTCACGAGAACCTCTTTGTATTCCTCGAATTGTTCATCCTCAGATGGCTGGCTTTGACGGTTCATAAAAATAAACTCGCTTCTGAAAAGCCCTATGCCCTCGGCGTCATTTTCCAACACCATATCCACATCGTGGGGAGTTCCTATGTTGGCTGAAAGGTTGACTCTAAAGCCATCCCTTGAAATTGTGGGAAGCCCTATTTGTTTTTTAAGCTCATTGTTTATTTCGTCTAATCTATCTTTTTTCTGAATGTAGTAAGATAATTGCTTTTCGTTTGGATTAATCAGTACTTTTCCGGTTTTGCCGTCACATATGACGGTGTCATTATTTTTTATTTTCTGGGTTATATTTTCAAGTCCCACCACTGTGGGAATTCCCATTATTCTTGCTATAATTGCTGCGTGGGATGTCTTTCCGCCCATTTCTGTTATCATGGCTGCAACCTTGCCTTTTTCAAGCTGTGCGGTGTCCGAGGGTGTCAAATCCTTGGCAACGATTATTGAATTGCTGTCCAACATTGAATAATCGGCTGTTTCCACACCTGACAGAATATTAATGACCCTGTTCATAACGTCCTTAATATCCTCTCCTCTTTCCCTCAGGTATTCATCCTCGATTTTATCAAACATTTTTATGTAATAGTCAGAAACCTCTTTTAAGGAATACTCGGCATTTATTTTCTCGTCAAGGATTTTTGATTCCACCTCTGAAATGAATGCTTCGTCCTCCAGCATCATTTCATGGGACTTGAATATCTGAGCTTCCTTTTCACCGATTTCGTTAAGGGTTTTTAAATATATTTCATTTAACTGGTCTTTTCCGAGTTCAACTGCATTTCTAAATCTTTCAATTTCTTTCTCAGCATCACTGACATAAGTCTTGTTTATATCCATAAATTTTTTTTCAATTACAAAAGCTTTGCCTATTCCAATTCCCGGTGAAACGCCTAAACCCTTCATATGACTTCCTTTTCAGTTTGATAAACTGACCTTTCTTTTGCAATAATGATAATTCATTTGACAGATACTTTACGCCCAATATATAATATTATATTACTTAAAACAAGCTATTGTCAACGGATAATACTGCAATTTCAACATCTTTGTTGGTAATGTTTTCATTGTTGAATTTCCAGTGTTCTGTTTTCGAACATAATTTATCTTTCAAAAAATAATTTTTAATACTATTTTTTATTTCATAATTAACTATATTTGTTAAAAACTTATTTTATAAAGGAGCTGTGTGATGGAAAATATTCAAATAAAAGAGCTGGAGTTCACAGCAGGCAATCCTAAAATCTGTGTGCCCCTCACGGGAACAGATGAAGAGCAGATACTGAATGACCTTGAATCTCTTAAATCCCTCGATTTTGACCTGGTAGAGCTGAGAATTGATCATTATAATCATGTGGAGAATTCTGAAATGGTGGAAAAGCTCCTGGAAGCTGTACGCAATAACTGTGAGAAGCCCGTGCTTTTCACATTCAGGACAATCCGCGAGGGCGGAGTACATGAAATGACGGAGGAAAAATATTTTGAACTCAACCGCCTCGCTGTTGAAAGCGGTTTTGTTGATTTAATAGATGTAGAGCTTTTTAGCTCGGAGGAGCAGATAAGAAGTATACTATCTCATGCTCATGAAAAGGGTGTGCTGGTGGTAATGTCCAGCCATGATTTTCATGCAACGCCGCCAAAGGATGAAATTGTTAGACGCCTTGTAAAAATGCAGGATTACGGTGCCGATATAACTAAAATAGCGGTGATGCCCAGCTGTGAGGAGGATGTGCTCGTCCTCATGGAGGCTTCTGTGGAAATGAAAAAGGGAAAGGCCGATCGTCCGTTCATTACGATGTCCATGGGCGCATTAGGGGCTGTAACAAGGCTCACAGGAGATTTATGCGGATCATGCCTCACCTTTGCATCGCTGCACAAGGCGTCTGCCCCTGGGCAGATGAGTGTAAAAAGCACGAGAGAGATATTGAATTTGCTGAAAATACAGTAGTGCAAAAAAACTCCTACAAATACAAAACGGTATGAATAATAGCTATCCATACCGCTTTTGTATTTACTGTGTTGTATTACATTATCTTTTCCAGCTTCATTCCTGTATCAACACCATTCAGGTTTTGAACCTCCATGGAGCTGTCATCTGTTTTTTCTATGATGTCTGCCAATGTTTCACTCTTGATAAACTCTTCGAATACATTTACAGCCTTCTCTATTTCTTCCGGACCGTTGTAGAAAATCTGGATTCTATCCATCATTTCGTATCCGTTGTTCTTTCTCATCTGCTGAACCTTTGAGATGAATTCGCGGGCATATCCCTCGTTTATCAGGTCCTCTGTCAGCTCTGTATCTATGATTGTAAACAGGTTGTTGCCTGTTGATACGTCATAGCCTTCCTTTGCAGAAATACGAATGTCAAGTATTTCCTCGTTGAGCTCAACTGTCTGGCCGTTTACGGTGAATTCGTACTTCTCACCGGACTGCACCTTTGTTATTATCTCTGCCGCATCTGCCTTAGCCAGCTCTGCCGCAAATGCCTTAACATTGCTTCCAAGCATCGGGCCTGCAAGCTTGAAGTTCGGCTTCAGGGAGAAATCCATGAATTCGTTGAGGTCATGCTCGAAGACTACATCTTTTACGTTCAGTTCTTCCTTTATTAACGGAACAAGATCCTCGATGAGGCTCTGGTATTTTCCGTCGATATGGATTCTTCTGATCGGCTGCCTTACCTTAATTTTTGCATTTTCTCTCGATGCTCTGCCAAGCTTTACAAGGTCCTTCACAAGGTCCATTCTCTTCTCAACATTTTCATCTATGAGTTCTTCATGAACCTCAGGATAGTAGCTTATGTGTACTGATACTTCTCCTGTCAGGTTTCTGTATAGTTCTTCTGATAAATATGGAGCAAACGGAGCTGTAAGCTGTGCAACGCCAACCAGTATTTCATAGGTTGTGTTGTAAACGGCTTTTTTGTCCTCTGTAAGCTCTGTTGCCCAGAATCTTCTTCTTGAACGTCTGATGTACCAGTTGGATAAATCTTCATTCACGAAGTCCTGAATTGCTCTTACTGTTTTGTTGTGATCATATACGTTCATGCTTTCTCTCACGTATTTAACCAGGTTGTTGAACTTGGATATAATCCATCTGTCAAGCTCCGGTCTGTCTTTGTATTCCACAAAGAATTCGCTCGGGTCTATTGAGTCTGTATTTGCGTACAGTGCAAAGAATGTATACACGTTCTTTATTGTACCGAAATACTTGCTTAGCACTTCCTTCAGGCCGTCTTCGTCAAATCGTGTTGGTGACCATGCAGGTGATACGTACAGCAGGTACCATCTCAGCGCATCGGCGCCGTATCTGTCGAACAGGTCAAATGGGTCAACTGTGTTTCCTCTTGATTTAGACATTTTCTTGCCGTATTTGTCAAGAATCAGGTCGTTAACCAGAACTCTCTTGTACGGTGATTTGCCCATTACAAATGTTGAAATTGCTATAAGTGAGTAGAACCATCCTCTTGTCTGGTCTATTCCTTCACATATGAAATCAGCAGGGAACAAATCATCAAATCTTTCCTTGTTTTCAAATGGATAGTGCCATTGAGCATAAGGCATTGCACCCGAGTCAAACCAGCAGTCGATAACGTCCTTAACTCTCGTCATGTGTTTGCCGCATTCAGGGCATACAATGTGCACGTCGTCAACATATGGTCTGTGAAGCTCTATTGTTTTCTCATCTATTTTTTCAATTGATTTTTCAGCTAATTCCTTTCTGGAGCCGATGCTTTCAATATGACCGCATTCGCATCTCCACAGCGGAAGAGGAGTTCCCCAGTATCTGCTTCTGGAAATTGCCCAGTCGTTGAGGTTCTCCAGCCAGTTTCCGAATCTCTTTTCACCTACAAATTCAGGATACCACTCAACAGAATTGTTGTTTTCTATGAGCTTATCTCTCAATTTTGTCATCTGGATATACCAGCTTGGTCGTGCATAGTACAGAAGCGGTGTATGGCATCTCCAGCAGTGAGGATAGTTGTGCAGCACAGGTTCCTTTTTGTACAGCTTTCCGTTTTCTTTCAGCCATTTGAGTATTGCAGGGTCAGCGTCCATTACAAACATTTCTGACCACGGTGTTCCTCTGAATCTTCCCGTATCATCAACAGGATTCAAAACAGGAAGTCCGTATCTCATTCCCGTGTTATAGTCGTCCTCACCAAATGCAGGAGCGGTATGAACTATACCTGTACCATCTTCAGTTGTTACATAATCAGCACACGTTACATAAAATGCTTTTTTATTTGCAGGTACTTCAATGAAAGGCATGAGCTGTTCATATTCAATGAACTCCAATGCTTTACCCTTCATTTCTTCCAATACTTCGTATTCTTCGTTTACAACTTTATCTGCCAATGCCTTTGCAAGGATATATACCTCACCCTTTGCATCTTCTTTGTCCTTTGTTCTTACCTTTACATAATCAACTTCAGGATTTACTGCCAATGTAACATTTGACAGCAATGTCCACGGAGTTGTGGTCCATGCTATGAAATATTCATCCGCATCTTTTTTCTTGAATTTTGCATATGCCGTAACTGTTTTGATTTCCTCATATCCCTGTGCAACCTCGTGGGATGCCAGACCTGTTCCGCATCTCGGACAGTAAGGCAGTATCTTGTGGCCTTCGTACATGAGACCCTGCTTGAACATATTGTCAAGTATCCACCACTCTGACTCGATATAGTCATTTTCAAGAGTAATGTATGGATTATCCAGGTCAATGAGGTATGCCATTCTTTCGGTCATTTCACGCCACTGTGCCTCGTAGGTAAATACTGAATGTCTGCATCTTTCATTGAATTTATCTATGCCGTACTGCTCGATATCCGTCTTGTCCTTTAAGCCCAGCTGCTTTTCAACCTCGATTTCAACAGGAAGCCCATGGGTGTCCCAGCCAGCCTTCCTCTTTACCTGATATCCTTCCATTGTTTTGAATCTGCACACGGAGTCCTTCAGTGTTCTTGCTATTACGTGGTGAATGCCTGGCTTGCCGTTGGCTGTTGGCGGTCCCTCATAGAATACGAACGGTGTTTTGTCTTTTCTTGTTTCAACGCTTTGCTGCAACAAGTCTATTTCGTTCCAATATTTCGATATTTCTTGTTCTGTCTGTTTATAGTCGGCCTTTGAGATGTCTTTGAATTGCTTCATCTTTTCCTCCTGATTTGATATATGTTGTGATTGTAACAAATTCACAGTCTCGCATCACAAATTTGTTTGCTCCTTACGTCGTACAAATTTGGTGCTCGTTGCGGTTGACCTACCGCTATTTTTCAGAAAAGATCTCTCTGAAAAATAGGGTTAGGGCATACACAAAAATGAGTCCCATGTCTAATAGACATGGGACGAAATCCGCGGTACCACCCAAATTACATATGTGTTATATGTCACTCGAAAATTTAACGCATTTCTACGTAATTTCCTACTGTTATTTCAGAAATTAAACTCCTGGATGATTTTCAACGCCTTAGGAATTGCAGCCTCACACCAAGTGACCGCATCTCTTTGAAACCGTCCTGCGCCTACTGTTCCAATCACTGTCATTTACAATAATTTTAGTTCTGTATAATGATATATTAAATCAAAAATAATGTCAAGGAATAAATAAAAATATTTAAGAAACAATAAAATAAATTAAGTATATACGAAAGAGGAGCATATGGAATATCCGAGACGTTCATACTGGCATGACACTGCCGATAATAAAATTGAAGCTGCCGCAAACAAGGAAGGCTTGGACGGCAAAAAATACGATGTATTGATAATAGGAGCGGGGCTCACTGGATTAACCACAGCATACCTGCTTAAGGACAGCGGTTATAAAATCGGAATAATAGAGGGAACAGACACAGGCTACGGCGTGTCGGGATACACAACAGCCAAAATAACCGTGCAGCATGAAGTGA
>DNNV01000157.1 GCA_003497505.1 Clostridiales bacterium
ACTTATAACACCATTTGGAATTGGATATTCTGTTGTACTAAATAAAAATTACGATTTTTTCAGTGTTACGGTTAACGACAAAAAAATAAGGCTCTATGGAATAAGAGAAATGAAGGTTCTTGATGCAATCTTGATGTCAGGTTTTGATACGAAAAAATTAATTGGCCTTTCAGGCAAGAGCCAGAGGTTCACGG
The DNA here is from genome assembly GCA_003497505.1 of Clostridiales bacterium. Taxonomy (GTDB): domain Bacteria; phylum Bacillota; class Clostridia; order Tissierellales; family Sedimentibacteraceae; genus Sedimentibacter. The sequence continues at coordinate 195 of DNNV01000157.1, forward strand.
TAAATAGCATACAGCACTACTACGCCGGCGAGTTTTCCACCCCCTCAAAAATAAGTGTAAACTCTAAGCCTGCATCCATCGAGGACATCATACGACCGGGAGACATTATTGAAATAATCCCCGCGAAGAACGGAAACAGTCCCACAGTAAGAATTTCTGATATAACAGATACAGATGACAGAGGTTTTGTTTATTTCAACGGCATGAAAACATCGCTGAGGCCCAGATACTTTGTTAACAAGAATCAGGTGAACGAGGATTATGTAATATGCGGCTCAGATTCAATTGAAATAATTCATATGAAAAAGATTTCAGATTTGTATAAGCTTTACAAAATAGATGAAAAACTGCATAAGTCATTTATAAACGGCGCCGAGGCAAATATGGACTCCGAGTTGTATGACGGCTTTATCATAGATATGATGAACGCTGCTGAGACAGAAAAGGAAAGTCCTGTCAATGCTTCAATCGAAAGCACAAAAGAGAATGCTGAGGCTAAAATTGAATGCATAGTGGTAACAATTAACGGAAATTCAGTCATGCTTCCTAAAAAGGACGATAATTACATATTTGCGGACATGTTGAACTATACGAATATCGATCCTTCAAAGCCGGAGGGAGACATAGTGTTGCTTCATAACGGCAGAGAGGCATCATATCTGAACCTTATATCTGAAGGTGACATAATAACGATAAAATGGGGTTTTGATCAATCTTAGCAGGAGGAGACTATGAACAATATTGAAAAAACAGCCAAAATATATACAACAGACAGACAGCTGATTGGAAGCGGACAGCTATTGAGCATGTCAGGAAGCTCCATAAAAATCAAAGGAAGCAATTTACCCATACTAAATACACGGACTGAAATTATAGTTGAAATTTATAATGAGCTTTCCGGAATATCTCCATATTTATGCAAGGTCATTGTGGCAACAAGAAATCAGCTGAACGCATTAGTCACAAGAGTAGAGGATATTGTTGAAAGAAGAGGTTCTCTTAAGGTGCGTACAGATATATCCTTTCACATCGACAGCCTCAAAAGAAACGATGTTGATATAACAAATGATGTCCCCAACATGAAAATTAATATTTTAAATTTGAGCATAGGCGGTATGCTCATATCCTCCAACTACGATCTGATGCTCCATGACGTTTTATCATTTTATTTTAAATATGAGAAAAATCAGCTTGTACTTATAAAAGCTACCGTAATCAGGCTTGACAAAACATATGGTGATGATTCCAAAGAACTGCTGAGCACAAACTACGGATGCACATTCGGAAAAATGGCTTCCTATGACGAGGCCATAATTGCAAAGTATTTATATGAAAGACAGCTTCAACTATATAAAAACAGATAGGAGTACTCATGAAAAGAATATTATTTTTTACTAACCTGTTAATTATACTTCTAAGCATATTTACCACAGGATACGGTGCTGTTAAAGACGAGCTCAAGGTTAAGTTTACTGAAAAGGAAGTATCAGGCACCGAATTTAAGGAAATTACCATAGCCCCATACTATACAAACCGCTCTGACGAAAGTAACGAAAAATATACCTTTTACATATATCTTCCCTCAGGTTTCATGGTCGAAGCAGAAACAGCTTCATATGTGGCAGACAGAAACGGAGAGTATCCCTTCACCATATATGATAACGGAACAAAAAAAACATTCACTTACAAGGTGAAAAATATAGGCTCAGTGAGTGAAGATGATAAAAAAAGCGACAACATATATTTTGAGTATGGGCTGAAGTATGACTATGAGAAAAAGCAGATTTTTTTCAGCATGCAGCTTGACAAGATGAGGACTGTGACCACACCTGCAGGTAAGACAGTTTCCAACGAAGTCAATTATTACATAAGCTCTGTTAAGGACAATGTGCCCTTCAGCTTTTCAGTGGATATTGACAAGAAGGTGTATGATTACAGAGTTATCAAATCAGGTGAATATTATCTGCTCATTTCGATATCTCAGGTGAATTACAACGATTACAGCACAGTTGTGGAATATTACGGATATAACTTTACAAACAATCTTACATATACCGCAAATCCCCCCAAGGATTTATACGATGATAACGGCAACTATGTTGTTCTTATCAAATCAGAAAATTCCCAGCACGTGTTCAGCTTTGACATCGACGGAATTGACTACCGAAGGCCTTCCGTGGATTCATACTTGAGCAGTGACGACACACTCACATTGGAAATAGATGAGGATTTCGGGCTTGACTACCTCATATCCTTTGACGGCAAATACTATAAACTAAGCGGAACCTCAGCAGAATATAACCACAAGACCAATATAAAGTATAACGGTGACTATATTTTCACCGTTGTTGATAAAAAAGGAAACAGAACTGCGAAAAAAATAACCCTTAAATCCATGTCCAAGCTTCCCCGTAGGTTTCCGGCCATTGAAACAGCTGTTCATGACTTTAAGCACACAGACACACTTTTTGAAAATATAGGCATTGAATACAAAGAGGAAAAAGATGAA
>DNNV01000046.1 GCA_003497505.1 Clostridiales bacterium
GCATATTGATACAAAAACACATATTAATAATTCAGTGAAAAAACTGGAATTTCAAAGGTTGTGAATACATTTGCATTATTGTAAGAAACGATTTCATAAATAAATACACAACGTTTGCATAGAAATAATTATATTGAAAATTGTAATTCCTTGTGTTATAATGGCTTACATATCTATTGAGAGAGGAGTAATAAAAGTGGTAAAATATATAGTAAAAAGAATTATTTCAGCAATAATTACTATATGGTTTATTTTGACTTTGACATTCATTTTAATGAATAGCATACCCGGAGACCCATTGTCTCAAGGGAAAGCATTGCAGCCGGAGGTTGAGGCAGCAATAAGAGCAAAATACGGATTGGACAAACCGAAAATTGAACAGTATTTTTCATACTTAAAAAATTATATGAAAGGTGATTTCGGCATTTCATTCCAAAAGAAAGGGCTGACAACCAACAGGATAATTGCGGATGGTTTCCCGTATTCTCTGAAGATAGGTGCGTGGGCATCCCTGTTTATTATAGTTGTCGGTATTTCGTTCGGGATTATCTCTGCACTGAAGCAGAATAAGATTCCGGACAGAATTATGATGATTATCTCAACTTTGGGAGCTACAATCCCGAGCTTTGTGTTTGCAACGTTGTTTCTTTATATTTTCAACAGGAAGCTTGGCTGGGTACCGTCCTTTGGCGTGGGAACATGGAAGCATTATCTTGGGCCTGTTATCTGCATAGGAATGTTTTCTCTTGCCTATGTTACGAGATTGACAAGAACATCTGTACTGGATGTGCTGCAACAGGACTATATAAGGACGGCGAGGGCCAAGGGATTATCCGAAGGCGTGGTTATAATAAAACATGCATTAAGAAATGCATTGATACCTGTGGTTACTTATCTTGGACCAATGATAGCCACATTGATTACCGGTTCATTCGTTGTTGAGAAAGTATTCGGTATAGCCGGAATAGGTTCTTTGTTTACAACCAGTATCAGTAACAGAGATTACACCATAATTATGGGTATAACTGTATTTTTCGGTGTCTTTATAGTTATTGCGTCATTATTGGTGGATATACTTTATGTATTCATAGATCCGCGAATAAAATATGATTAGTGCGATTAGGAGGATATACAGCAATGGAAAATAATTTTAAAATGTCTCCTGATATGTGGACGCCCTTAGAAAAATTCGAAAAAGACGCAGAAAAAGTATCAAGACAGAGTCTTACATTTTGGCAGGATGCCGTAAGAAGATTAAAGCAAAACAAGGTTGCCATGGTTTCGCTTGTGGTGATAGCAATAGTGATAATGGCGTGTGTATTTGTACCCATGGTTTATCCGTTAACTTATGAAGATCAAATTCTGGATTTTGCCAATATTGGCATGTCTCTTGATATATTTGAATTAAACGGAAAGTATTTTTATATGAACAGCGAGTATTATTTAATTGATGTTTCACCGGATGGGACACTGCTTAAAAAGCATCCGCTGGTGAAAGATGATACCGCAAATAAGAAATATATATACGACTTTGACGGTCAGGAAGTAATTGTTGATTACAGCCCTTACTTCAATGCAAAACAGGAATATATAAACCTTGAAAGAAAAGCTAAAAAAGACCCTACAATTGATTTGACAGAGGCAAAATTCAATTTGGATAATGCAAAAAAGGTTGAAATTACAGCCTCGGGAAAGGAACTGGTTTCTTCAAAGACAGTTCGCAATAAAACCTATATTTTAGGAACGGATAACCTCGGAAGAGATATGTTCATAAGAATACTTCACGGAGGACGTATTTCGTTAATAGTTGGTTTTGTTGCAGCATTTGTTAACTTTATAATAGGCGTGCTCTATGGAGGTATCTCAGGATATGTAGGAGGAAGAACCGATAACATAATGATGCGTATCGTGGATATAATAAGTGCAATACCTACTCTGCTTTACGTTATACTATTGATGGTTGTTCTGGGAAGCGGAATGATGCCAATCATAATAGCGCTTAGTATAACATACTGGCTTTCAATGGCAAGGCTTGTAAGAGGACAAGTGTTAGGGCTTAAGGAGCAGGAATTTGTTCTTGCGGCACAGTCCTTAGGAGCTAATACTAATAGAATTATGCTCAGGCATTTAATCCCTAACATGATGGGGCCTATAATGGTTTCAGCAACAATGCAGATACCGAGTGCAATATTTACAGAAGCATTCTTAAGCTTTGTTGGCTTAGGGGTATCGGCTCCGCGTGCATCATGGGGTTCGCTGTGCAACGACGCACTTCTGACGTATATGACGCATCCGTACCAGCTCTTCTTGCCTGCTTTTGCAATTTCGATCACAATATTGGCATTTAATTTATTCAGTGATGGTCTGAGAGATGCTCTGGACCCAAAACAAAGAAAGTAGTGAGGTGCGAAAAATGTCAGAAAAATTATTAGAAGTTAAAGATCTTCGAACATCTTTTTTCACTCACTTGGGCGAAGTAAAAGCGATCAGAGGTATAAGCTTTGACGTTGAAAAAGGTGAATCATTAGGTATAGTAGGTGAATCGGGAAGCGGAAAAAGTGTTACATCTTTATC
>DNNV01000272.1 GCA_003497505.1 Clostridiales bacterium
TGCCAGGTCTCCCTTGCTTACAGGCAGAGTTATTTCATATTCTCCTGCTCTGTTGTTCATACGGTTTTTTTCAACTTCAAGCAGCAGGTAATTGGCTATTCTTTGCTCCACATCCCTGAGTCCTATCTGCTCAATGAGCTCTTCGGATTCTTCAATCCTCTCCGTATATTTCTGCAGGAATTTAAGTGCCATCTCAGGCTTTTGAAGGATTAGCTCCTTTATCCTATGACCCCGTATGATACAGATTTCGGTATTTTCCAGAGCTTCTGCAACATTGTTCAATGTTGAACTGCTAAATAAAGCCAATTCGCCCATAAAGTCTCCGGCTTGAAGAATCCGCAGAATCTGTTCCTTTCCTGATGCCGAAATTTTTGATATTTTAACTGTTCCGTTGTTTACTACAAATAAATCATCAAAGGAGTCACCGGGAGTAAATATCAGTTCTCCCTTTTTGTACCTTTTATGGCTTGACGCGTTCATTATGCTTTCCTTTTCATCAAGCGATAAGTCCTGAAAAATGGGTATATTGTCAACGCAGTAACTATTGTTTTCGCAATGATTGCATGTTTTCACCATATCACCTCGCAACGTTTTATTATATATTAACAATTCTATTAAATTAAATCAACCGCAATAATCCATTGTTAGAAAAGTATGATGCAGAACTCAAATTAAATTTTGTTTAATTCATTGCATTAAACAGATAATTCTATTATAATAGAGTGCAATGAATTTATTTAAAAATTAACAGGGGAAATATATGAAGATAAAAACGGTTGCGTTAATCGGAATGGGTGCTATAGGCACTGTTTATGGAAAATTGCTGTATGAGCAATATGGCTCGGATTTTGCCGTTATTGCGGATGAATCCAGAAGGGAGAAATTGTCGGAAAAGGGCTTTACTTTAAACGGAAGTACCTTTTACCCAAAGGTTGTATCGGGTTCAGATGATAGCTTAAAGTATGACTTAATAATATTTTGTGTGAAAAACTACCAGCTGAAGGATGCCATAGATGATGTGAGAAGCTTTGTGGGCGAAAACACAGTATTGCTTACACTTTTAAATGGTGTTACCGCAAGGACTGCCATACATGCAGAATATCCGGATAACAAGGTTCTGTATGGACTTTCAATGAAAATAGATGCCATACGTACTGAAAACGGAGTAATCAACACGGTTGACGGCGAAATTCATTTCGGTGAAGCAGATAATACAATAATTTCGGATGAGGTTCAGGCAGTTGCCGATTGTTTCAACAGCTCAGGAATACAAAATATAGTGTTTCCAGACATGATAAGAATGATATGGAAGAAATTTATGTTGAATGTAGGTGTAAATCAGGTAACCGCTGTGACAAAATCCACATATGGCAAGGTTACGAGCATAGAAACAAATCTGGTGTTATTCAGAGAAGCGATGTCTGAGGTTCTGGCAATTGCAAAGGCGTCCGGAATTGATTTAAGAGAAGAGGACATCGAGGAATTTGTGGAGCTTATGAGCAAGTTTTCCCCAAACAGTAAGACATCTATGCTTCAGGACGTTGAAGCGCGCAGGAAGACGGAGGTTGATTATTTTGCGGGAACCGTTGTTGAGATGGGAAAAAAGCTCAGCATACCTACACCTGTTAATCACGTCCTTTATTGCATAATCAAATCTATGGAAGAGCTTTATTAAATAGCGGAGCAGAAAAAATCATGAGAAAAAAAAATAAAAAAGTAACCGAGAAAAATTTAACAATAGTCGGACACCTTACTGAGCTTAGAAAAAGACTCGTTTATTCAAGCGTTGTGCTGGTGGCCACTGTATTGATATGTTATAATTATGCGGAAAATATAGTCAAGCATATTATAGATATAGGTCCACACATTAATTTTGTATTTATTGCGCCTGCAGAGCTCCTTATGTCATATATAAAAATATCGATTATAGGCGGGCTTGTGGTGTCAGCACCATTTTTAGCGCTTCAGATATGGATGTTCGTAAGTCCCGGTCTTAAGAAAAATGAGAAAAGAACAATTGCAGTTTCACTGTTTGTGGGAGGATTTTTCTTTATAATTGGAGTGGTATTTTCCTATCTTGTAGTAATGCCTACAATGCTGCAGTTCTTTATGGGATTCCAGATAGAAGAAATAAGGGAAATGATAAGCTTCAGCAATTATCTGTCATTTGTAATAAATACGCTGCTTTCCTTCGGGCTTATATTTGAGCTTCCTATAGTAATGGTAATAATGACAAGGTTCCATATACTGAAGGTGGAATTCCTTAAAAAGAATCGAAAGTTTGCAATATTGATTATATTTGTTGTTGCCGCAATATTGACTCCTCCGGACGTTGTAAGCCAGATACTTTTAGGATTGCCTATGGTTCTTCTTTTTGAGGTCGGCATAATTCTTTCATCGATTGTTGAAAAAGGTGAGAAAAGGAAAAGTAAAAAAGAGGAAAAAAATAAAAAAGAAGAGAAAAATGAAATAGAGCCTTCAGACGAATAGTACTAAAATATTTGACACAAGATCGGAAGAGCG
>DNNV01000274.1:0-2254 GCA_003497505.1 Clostridiales bacterium
TTTTACAAAGCTGAGTCCAATGAAATTTATGAAAAAAATTACAGCACCTATGCTTGTAGCTATATCAACCACATCATCGGCGGCCACATTGCCTGTATCAATTAGAACAGCTGAAGAAAAGCTTGGAATTCCGGAAAATATTTATGGCTTTACGCTTCCTTTGGGAAATACATGCGGAATGAACGGATTTGCTATTTTCTTGGGATTGTGCTGTATATTTGCATCCAATCTGTATGGATTTGATATAACATTTGGCCGTATAGCGCAATTTGTATTCCTCGGTATTATTTTGTCAATCGGTGCAGCAGGAGTAAAGGGCGCAGGAGTCGTTATGTCTACGGTACTGCTGGAAGCACTTGGAATGCCGTTATCATTAATTCCGATACTTGCCGCAATATGGCCTGCTATAGACCCTGCTCATACATTGCTGAACAATGTGGGAGACCTAGTGGGTACCACAATCATAGCAAGCCAACTGGACAAGGTGGATATGGAAGTATTTAATGAAGCAGTTTAACTGACGCTGATTACCCTTCGTAGAATAAATTAACAAATAAACGCTGTTCCGTTAATAAGGAGCGGCGTTTATTTGTATGCCTGCAAATGAAATCGTATTCACATAAAAATTAATATTTTGTGAAATTTATTCCAAAAATTTCTGGGAAATTTCGTTATTCATTGACTTTTATAAAAACGGAATATATAATATTATATGTTTATAATCTAATATGGAGGTCAATAAATTGCAGAATGAATTTGCACTGTCGAAACAAAAAGAATTTGCAGAATTGAAGGAATTCATTGATTCGGTTAAAGATACTCAAGGTATATTAATGCAAACGCTTCAAAAGGCGCAGGATATTTTCGGTTATTTGCCTTTAGAGGTGCAGAAGTTTATTGCGGACGAAACAGGTATACCTTTGGCGGATATTTACGGCGTTGTAACATTCTACACTCAGTTTACGGTAGAAGAAAAAGGAAAGCACAGAGTTGGAGTATGTCTTGGAACAGCATGTTATGTAAAGGGTTCTCAGGATGTTATGGACAAGCTTGCCGAAGAATTGAACATCAAAGTAGGACAAACTACAGAAGACAAGATGTTTACTCTTGAAGCAACAAGATGCTTGGGATGCTGCGGTCTGGCACCTGTTATGACAATAGATGAGGATGTTTATGGTAATATAGATCCGAAGAGAGTACCTGAAGTAATCGCAAAGTATAGGGATCAGGAGGTGTAAGCTTGAAAACGTTAGAAGAATTAAAACAGTTAAGAGATGAATCCATAAAAAATCTTGATATGGCTGCTGATGACAAGGAAATAAGAATTGTTGTTGGTATGGCTACATGCGGAATTTCTGCCGGAGCCAAAGTTGTAATGGATGCGCTAGTAAGGGAAGTAGAGGCAAAGAATTTAAGCAATGTGAAGGTTGTTCAGACAGGCTGCATCGGAATGTGTACACATGAGCCCATAGTTGAGGTTTATGTACCAAACAAGGAAAAGGTGACATACACTCATGTTGATGCGGTGCAGGCAGTGAAAATAGTAGAAGAAAATGCTGTAAACACTGCGGATATAGAAGGAACATCATTGATGGACAGCACGTTTTATAAGAAACAGAAGAGGGTTGCTTTAAGAAACTGCGGAATAATAGATCCTGAAAATATCAATGAATACATCGCAAAAGACGGATATATGGCTTTGGTTAAGTCTTTGACTCAGATGACTCCGGAAGAGGTTACAAATCTTATGAAAGCTTCCGGTCTTAGAGGAAGAGGGGGAGCAGGCTTCCCTACAGGAATGAAATGGAGCTTTGCGGCACCCAATAAGGCAGATCAGAAGTACATTATATGTAATGCTGACGAAGGTGACCCGGGTGCATTCATGGACAGAAGTGTTCTGGAGGGAGACCCTCATTCCGTGCTTGAGGCCATGGCTATTGCCGGTTATGCAATCGGAGCCACAAAGGGCTTCATATATGTAAGAGCCGAGTATCCCGTGGCTGTTCGCAGACTTGAAATTGCAATCGAGCAGGCCAGAGCGCTTGGGCTTCTTGGCAAGAATATTTTCGATTCAGGTTTTGATTTTGACATAGAAACAAGACTGGGTGCGGGAGCATTCGTATGCGGCGAGGAAACTGCGCTTATGCAGTCAATCGAAGGCAAGAGAGGAATGTCTAGAGTTAAGCCTCCGTTCCCTGCAAACAAAGGGCTTTGGGGAAAGCCTACAGTTATCAACAACGTTGAAACACTGGCA
>DNNV01000274.1:2406-6689 GCA_003497505.1 Clostridiales bacterium
AACAACGTTGAAACACTGGCAAATATAGCTCAGGTAGTTCACAGAGGACCGGAATGGTTCAGAAGCTTTGGTACTGAGAAATCACCGGGAACAAAGGTATTTGCTCTTGGAGGAAAGATTGCTAACACAGGCCTGGTGGAAGTTCCTATGGGAACAACCCTGAGAGAGGTTATTTACGATATAGGCGGCGGATGTCCAAACGGCAAAAAATTCAAGGCTGTTCAGACAGGAGGCCCTTCAGGCGGATGTCTAACCGAAGCATTCCTGGATACGCCTATTGAATATGAAACGCTTATGGCAGCAGGGTCAATGATGGGCTCCGGTGGTATGATAGTAATGGATGAAGATAACTGCATGGTTGATATAGCAAGATTCTTTCTTGAATTTACGGTTGATGAGTCCTGCGGAAAATGTACACCCTGCAGAATTGGAACAAAGAGAATGCTGACCATCCTTGAGAAGATAACTTCAGGAAAAGGAACTCTGGAAGATTTAGATGAGCTTGAAAGCCTGGCAAACAGCGTAAAGGATTCATCGCTCTGCGGACTTGGACAGACAGCTCCAAACCCTGTACTTGCTACACTTAAAAACTTCAGGGACGAATATGTTGCCCATGTTGTTGACAAAAAATGCCCTGCCAAGCAGTGTAAGGCATTATTGACCTATGAGATTGACAAGGAAAAATGTACGGGATGTACACTTTGCGCGAGAAAATGTCCTGTGCATTGTATTGAAGGCACTGTTAAGAATCCTCATGTCATCAATCAGGAATTGTGTATAAAATGCGGCAACTGCTACAGCGTATGCAGATTCGGTGCCGTAGAAAAAAACTAAGAGGGAGGAAAACATGGCCATAGTAAAACTTAATATAAACGGAAAAGAAATAACAGCTGAATCCGGCAAGACAGTGTTGCAGGCAGCTTTGGAAAACAATATAGAAATTCCGCATCTCTGCTTTGACGAAAGACTTGAAGTATATGCAGGCTGCGGCCTATGCCTTATTGAAATAGAAGGACAGCCAAAGACTGCAAGAGCGTGCGCTACGCCTGTATCAAGCGGATTGATAGTGAGAAGTGATACAAAGAAGGTTGTGGAGGCAAGAAATGCTGCGTTGAACCTGCTGGTTTCACAGCATATAGGAGACTGTAAGGCTCCATGTACACTGAATTGCCCTGCTCACACAGATGTACAGGGATATGTGGGATTAGTTGCCAATGGACAGCCTAAGGAATCATTGAAATTAATAAAGGAAAAACTTCCGCTTCCTGCAAGTATAGGAAGAGTATGTCCTCATCCTTGCGAGAAGGCATGCAGAAGACAGCATGTTGAGGAACCGGTTTCAATTGCATGCATAAAGACATATGCTGCAGATTATGATTTGAATTCAGACGATGTATATATACCGACCCTGAAGCCTGCCACAGGCAAAAAGGTTGCAGTTGTAGGAGCGGGTCCTGCAGGACTTTCTGCTGCATATTTCCTGCTTCGTGACGGTCATAAGGTTGATATATATGAGGCTATGGATAAACCGGGCGGAATGCTGAGATACGGAATTCCTGAATACCGTCTGCCGAAAAATGTTGTGGATGCTGAAACCGCAGTAATAGAAGCAATGGGAGCAAAAATAAGCTACGGTGTAAAAATCGGAGAAGATTTATCCCTTGAATATCTGCAGAATAAGTATGATGCGGTATTTTTAGGAATAGGCGCATGGAAGAGCTCATCATTGAGATGTGAAGGAGAAAACACGCCAGGAGTTTTAGGCGGAATTGATTTCCTTATCAAAGTTGCGGAAAACAAACCGGTGAAAATAGGCAAGAAGGTTATAGTTGTAGGCGGCGGAAACACTGCAATGGACGTTGCAAGAACAAGCATCCGTCTGGGAGCAGAGGAAGTAAGAGTCGTTTACAGAAGAACTGAAAGCGAAATGCCGGCAGAAAAAATAGAAATACATGAAGCTAAGGAAGAGGGCGTAATATTCTCATTCCTGTCAGCTCCGGCGCTGGTTGAAAGCGACGGAGAGAAAGTTTCAGGTCTGAAATGCGAAACAATGGTTTTAGGTGAAAGAGATGCATCAGGCAGACAAAAGCCTGAGCCTACCGGTGAATATGTAACATTTGAAGCCGACACCATAATAGCTGCAATAGGACAGGAAGTTGACTGCGGTAAAATCAACGTTGCTCAGGACAGAAAGAACAATATTGCAATAAGCAAGGAAACATTTGAGACTAATTTAAAGGGCGTGTTTGCAGGCGGAGACGCAGCAACAGGACCTAAAATAGCAATAGATGCAATTGCTCAGGGGCAATATGCAGCCAAGGTTATGAACAGCTACCTTGAAGGCGCAATCATTCCTCACAGAGATATTCCTCTTGTTTATACTGAGGTTGAAAAGGAAGACTTCAAGCATATTGAATCAATTCCGAGAGTTCCTCACAGAACTGTTGAGGCTGAGGTAAGAAAGTTTAACTTCCAGCCGATACTTCCTACAATGACGGCAGAGGAAGCTGTGAGAGAGGGAGCAAGATGTCTCGAGTGCGGCTGCAAGGACTACTTTGAATGCCAGCTTGTAGACTATATTAAGAAATATGATATTGATACAGTTAAGTATCATGCTGAAAATGAAGCGAAGTTCAAGGAAACTGAGCATCCTTACATTTCTCAGAACGTTGATAAATGCGTGCTCTGCGGATTGTGCGTGAGAACCTGCGACGAGGTTGTAGGAGCATCAGCTCTTGGATTCGTTGAAAGAGGAAACGCCACATTTGTTGCTCCGGCGTTCCAGCAAGAATTGAAATATACAGACTGTATATCCTGCGGTCAGTGTATAGATGTATGCCCTACGGGAGCATGGCTGGACAGAAGAGAGAATATAAAGGAAATACCGCTGAATCTTACTCATACAAAGTCTGTGTGCAGTTACTGCTCAGTGGGATGCGACGTAGTATACCAGCATAAGGACAATATAATATATCAGGCATCAAGCCCTGAGGAAAATGAAATACCTGTTTGCGGAAAAGGAAAATTCGGAATCGAGCATATTAACAATGAGAAAAGACTTCTTGAAGCTAAGGCTCTCACAAAGGGAGTGCAGATACCTGCAGCGCTGGACGCAGCACTGTATGAAACTGCCAAGAGGCTGAGAAGCATTCAGAATATGTACGGAGAAAATCAGGTGGCATTTGTGGTTTCACCGAAGCTTACAAATGAAGAGCTGGCTAAAATAAGCGCTGTTGCTGCCGAATTAAAGACCGAGTACAAGGGCTCTTTCACAACAGACAATGTACAGGGAATCGAGACTGTTTTCGGAGCCAATGCATCAACAACTACAATGGATGAATTGGATGCTACAGATTTAATAATTTCTGTTGGACAATTGTACGAAAACCATCCTTCAGCAGGAATGAAGCTCAGAAGACTGTCCAATACAAGGACAATTGTAAATGCTTCAACCATGAAGACAAAAATGGACAAATGGTCGAAGAAAGCCCATGTGGAAAAATACGAGAAATTCTTTGCAGAGGTTCTTAAGGCATTAATTGACAAAGCTGTTATAAAGAAAGATGCTGTGGAAGGATATTCTAACGGCAAAGAGCTTCTGGCAGCACTTGAAGGACTTAATGTTTCACAGTCTGCCGATGAAATTGCCGAAACAATTAAGAAATCAAAGAAAGCCATTGTAATTGCTGACGCTAATACAGTGGAAAACAGCGCTCTGAAGGTTCTGGCGGATATGACGCTGCTCATGGGAAGCAAGGATAAACCCCACAGAGGATTGATTGTTCTCAAGGCAAAGGCAAACAGCCAAGGGACATGGGACTTAGGCTTCAGAACTTCCGGAGAAGAAATTAAAAATGCAGTTCTTGACGGAAAAATTAAGGGGCTTGTGGTAATAGGCGAGGATATTGCGGCCAATGAGCCTAAGCTCAAAGAAGCTCTGTCAGACATGAAATTCTTTGCTGCATTCGATATAATGGAAAATGATACAACGGCTGCTGCCGACTATGTATTGCCACTGTGCAGTCTTGCTGAAAGTAAAGGAACAATAACAAGCGCAGACGGAACAGTAAGAAATGTAAATGAGGTAATAAGACCTCTCACAGGTATGTCAAACTATGAAATGTTTGATAGCCTGGCACAGATGCTCAATGCAGGAAATGCGCAGGCATCAGTAAAATCTTATGAAACTTCTTTATATGTGCCTTCCTTCGTTGAAAAGAAAAAAGCATATGAAGTATATGATACGGTTGAAAAAGCATTTTTAACAAATTTAAAAGAAAATT
>DNNV01000274.1:6829-9039 GCA_003497505.1 Clostridiales bacterium
CAAATTGCGTTAAAGCAGAATAACAACAATTAAATCCTTTTAAAAGACCCGGCATGTGGACCTTCAAGCCTCACATACGCTGCTTTTAGATAAGACAGGATGCATCGAAAGATGACTCCTGCCTTGGATTTATTATATTTATTAAATGAGATTCATCATTGCATGAATCTTATTTTTTATTTGCTTGTTGGGTAAAATGAGCTATAATAAGTATTACATAATATCCGGAGGAACAATGAATGGCGGAACAATATTTTACCAAGAATCCCGAGACTGAAAAGGAAATATACAAGTATGACTGGAACATAGGCAGAGAGAGGTTTTATTTTTATACAAGCAACAGCGTTTTTTCAAAGAATGGAATGGACTTTGGTTCTATGCTGCTGGTTGAGACAGTTGTAAGAGAAAATGAAGGTTTTGAAGGCAGCGTCTTAGATTTAGGATGCGGCTACGGTCCAATGGGAATCAGCATAGCTAAGTTTTTAGAAAAATCGAAGGTGTCCATGTCGGATGTCAATGAAAGGGCTCTTGAGCTTTGCACCATGAACGCAAAGGAAAACAAGGTCCAAGATAGAGTTGAAATCATCAATTCATCCATGTTTGACAATATACAAGGCAAGTACGGTATTATTGTAACAAATCCACCTATCCGTGCAGGAAAGGATGTAGTATTCGCATTTTATGAAGGCGCATATGAGCATTTGAGTCAGGGTGGATCTCTTTATGTTGTAATACAGAAGAAGCAGGGAGCTCCCAGCACCAAGACGAAGCTTGAGAGTATTTTTGGCAATTGCGAAATAGCTGATAAAAAATCGGGATATTTTATATTCAAATCTGTAAAAGCTATTTTCTAATTGTTCTTTTTCCCGTAAAATAATTTATTTCTGCTCCCGTCAGGAAAATAAGCGACAAAATGAATATCCATATGAGAAAGATTATAACGCCGGACAAGTTGCCGTATATTGAGCTGTAATACATTGCTTTTGTGCTTATGTAGTTTGAATATACAGCAGAGCCTACTATAAATCCGCAGGATGAAAAAACGGCTCCCGGTATAACGTAGGAAAGGCTTACCTTTTCATATGTTAGAAACTTATATGCGGCGGAAAATATCAGCAGCAAAATCAGAAACGGCAGCGCATATCTGAGCACATGTACAAGAAAGAAGTCTGTGGCCTGAAACAAATTTATTTTCTGGATAAACAGGATTATTTCCCTTCCCCACACAATGGATGCAAATATAAGATGCATAGCAAGCATAATAGATATTGTAAAAATAATTCCTTCAATGCGCATAAATAAGTAATTGTTTTTTATGTTGAATCCATATGCCCTGTTTATGCCGCTTATGATGGTCGCGCTACCTGCGGTTGCGGACCATAAGGATATAAGCAGGCTTGAAGAAAAATAGGTCCTGCTGCAATTATCCACGGAGTTGTGCACTATGCCGTATACTATCTGAAAAACGTCCTCAGGCAGGACTGCTTCAACAGAATCCAGCAGATAAAAAATATAGTGGCTGTAACCGCAAAGAATGGATATGGCCAGAATTAAAAAAGGGAAAATTCCCAATATAATATAGAAGGAAAACTGTGCGCTGAGCGCAGCAATATTGTCATCCTTCATTTTAGCAAGCAGCTTTATAATAAAAACAAGAAGACGTTTAAACATATGACCACCGGAGATTTTGATTTTATTAAAAGTATTGGCAAAAATAAATAATATATTAATATCCAGATGTTAAATTTATGTCAATCATATCAAATGACTTGATTATTCAATTTTGCGATGATATAATTATTGTAGGCAAAAAAAAGGACATGGTCCTATAAATAGGAGGTTTAAATGGAAATCAAAAAAATATGTGTTGTCGGCACAGGAACAATGGCAAAAGGAATTATACAAACCTTTGCTCAGGCAGGATATCCGGTAATCGTTAAGGGAAGAGCGGGGAAATCCTATGATACACTTGAAGACACTATTGGTAAGGGACTTGCAAAGTTAGTTGCAAAAGGAAAATTAGAGCAGTCTGCAATGGATGCAACTATTGCTAACATCACAAAGGTAACAGAATATTCAGGATGCGGTGAAGCAGATTTATTTATTGAAGCTATAGCAGAAGACATGGAAACAAAGCATGCTATTTTTGCTGAAATAGAAGCTGTTGCAAAGGAAGATGCAATACTTTCAACTAATACATCTTCATTGTC
>DNNV01000274.1:9229-9739 GCA_003497505.1 Clostridiales bacterium
AACTAATACATCTTCATTGTCCATTACTGAAATTGCTTCAAGGTCTAAAAGACCTGGTCAGATTATAGGAATGCATTTCTTCAATCCTGTTCCTGTTATGAAATTAGTGGAAATAATCAAGGGCAAGCTGACTGATGAAGAAGTACATAAGGCAATATACGAATTGTCACAAAACATAGGAAAAACTCCTGTAAGCGTTGAAGAGGCTCCCGGATTTGTGGTTAACAGAATACTTATACCATTGGTTAACGAAGGTATAGGCATACTGGCAGATGGAGTTGCTACAAAGGAAGAAATAGACGCAGCTATGAAGCTGGGTGCAAACCATCCTATGGGACCATTGGAGTTAGGCGATCTTATAGGCCTTGACGTATGCCTTGCAATAATGGAAGTTCTGTACAATGAATTCGGAGACCCGAAATATAGACCGCATACATTGCTTCGTAAAATGGTAAGAGCAAACCTGCTGGGAAGAAAAACAGGCAAGGGCTTCTACGATTACAGCAAATA
>DNNV01000160.1 GCA_003497505.1 Clostridiales bacterium
CATATCTTCTCTGTCAAGCTTCACAGTACCTTCTGTAAATGCCTGCTTGTCAGGATCTGCTTCATATACCCACTCAGGTACAAGGTCATGCTCATTTCTCATATCTATTGTGTTCATCTGCTTTACAATAGCAGCTCTGTGCATAGTCGCTATTCTTTCTGCAGCTAAGTCTAATTCTGCCTCTGATGTTTCTATTCCCGTTGCAAGGCTGAAGAATTTAGCTTCCAGGGCAGTATCTCCTCTGTAGTTTCTTTCCTTTGAAGGAGAAACTGTCATAGGCCATACCCAGTTGCACAATGTAATGGAGTCATGAAGGAAGTTTCTGTCCAATGACCATTTTGCAAATTTAGCTTTGTATTCATTCATAGGAGTGTAGTTCTGCGGCGCATCCAATGCATCAGGAGAACCCCAAACCTCGCCTGCTACTTCTTTAAGTATTTCTAATGGAAGGCCTGCACCTATCATATTCATGTGAGTATGTGAGTTAGGGTCTCTGTTGAACATTGCGTTAATTAATGTTCCTACCTGAGCTCCGGCCTCGTTGCTGTGGTGTTTAGGGAATCCAAGCTTGGACCATACGTTGTTTCCGTAAGCATCCCAGTATTCTTTTCCTAAATTCCATCTTTGATCCAACCAGTACGATCCGTCAAGGATGTGAGCGAATTCGCCATCTCCTGCTAAGTTTCCGTAGTATTCAACCATCCAGCCCGGATCTCCGCTTTCTAAAAGCTCCCAGTTAATGCTGTCATATTCTTCCTTAGGAAGCATTTCCTTTATTTTGCCTGTAGTATAAGCATATTTGAAGTCTCTAGGAAGTTGTCCGTAGTTACTCCAGATACCATAATCGTCTGCAAGTCTTGAACCGAGACATTTTGTAATCAGGGAATCCATTCCCTGCTTTTCTCCGTCTTTATAGCCTTTAACCATGGCAGTACCAGGTGCTATATAGCCTATGCATGTGCTTGTTGCATAAGGGCTTAAACCATATTTTTCAAGCTCAGGCATATGCATGTTTGACTGGCAGCGTATCGGACATGAGTAGCAGCCGCCCATTTTTATTGTTCTTTCTTCTGCCAAAGGTCCTAAGTCAAACACAGCCTTCTGTGTACGAAGTCCAACCTTATTCTTGTTTCCTACAGGACATTCACCTGTTTCAACCGGTGGATTTGCAGCTCCCCAGAACAATCCTGTCTGAGCTGTCCAACGGCTTCCCGGGCTGTGATATTCTGCCCAAGGCTGCGGTGTGCTTGGTACAACGTGCTGATTGTTTGAACCGATGATATCCTTCATCATAAATTCATTTAATTTCAGCCATTCTTGAGCTTTCCCTTCAGCAATGTGAACTGCTTTTGTTCCTCTTACTCCGATAGCTTTTAATTTTTTAGCTCCTAAAATTCCTCCGTGTCCACCGGCTGAATGGTTAACAGAGTTAACGATTGAAGCGAGATTTCTCATCTTTTCTCCAGCAGGTCCGATTGCAGCAACACAGGCTTCCTTACCCATGATTTCGTTTATAGCATGCTCGGTATCAATAGTTCCCTTGCCCCACAAGTTACCGGCATCTTCGATTGACACTTTATCGTCTTCAATTTTCAACCATACTGGTTTAGTTGAAGCACCCTCTATTATTATTCCGTCATATCCTGCAAATTTAAGCCATGCTCCGAAGTTTCCTCCCATGTGGCTGTCTGCTATTGCATGGAATGGGTTTGTAGGTCCTAATGATGTAATATTAGTTCTTCCGCTGCAAGGTGCAGTTGTTCCTGTAAGCGGTCCCACTGCTATAACCACCTTGTTAGCTTCGTCAAAAGCCTTTGTTCCCTGCGGAACTTCATCGAATACTATTTTGTATCCGAATCCTGCTCCACCTAAGTAGTCCTTGTATTTCATTGTATCTTCAGTTGTTATATTACCGGTAGTCAAGTTAACTCTGAGTAAACTTCCTGCCCATCCAGTTATTTTAGCCATTAATTCTTCCTCCAATCAAAATCATTATTAAACAATGTCATCTAATTTTATGTTATGAGAACATGTATCCTTTTCTTCTTAACATAGCCTCCAGCTTCTTCCATGAAACCATCTGCAATGCTCCTGTTATACAGTTGTCTGCACATGCACCGCACAAAATACATTTTGTGGATTTGCTTATTTCAGGATCTATGGTTGGCATATGCCATGGACATGCATTCGCGCATGCACCGCATCCAACACATACATTTTTATCAACTGTCCATGCTCCTGTAGTCGCATTTTGGCTTATTGCCTTAACAGGACATGCTGCAGCACATTTTGCGTCTTCGCATTGACGACATGTTTCCGGTGTCATCAGGAAATTTCCGTAATATCCATTTTCATAACGGTAGTTATCCGTCATTTCAGGACCATAGTTGAAATTTCTGCTGATTTTAACTCGGGAAATCAACGGGTGTATTTTTCCGTCATTTGCAACTGTACATACCATTTCACATCTCTGGCATCCTGTACACTTGTTTGGCTCGGCAATGATAAGTCCTGTTGGAGTAACAAATGCCTTAACCTCGGGAGCAGGTGTATTATCTGCAGGCTTGGTATTTGAACAGCCTATCAGGTTTAATACGGAAGCTGCTACAGTTATACCTGCAACTCCCTTACCGCTCATTTTTAAAAATTCGCGTCTCGATCTTACCTTTTCAATAAAATCTTCAATTTCTCTTTGAAACATAGTAACTCTCCCTTCAAAATAAATATTGATTATCTGTCTAAAGACTAATTTTCTTTGTTTTCCGGTTCATCGGTTTTGTTTACATTATCCTTAAATTCTCTAATTGACTTACCAAAAGCTTTACCTATTTCAGGCAACTTAGCAGGTCCAAAAATCACCAGTGCAATACCTAAAATTAAAATAAGCTCTGTTGCTCCTAATCTTCCCATGATGCTCCTCCTTTCAAAAATTATATTTCCAAGGCTATGGGTTTTGTTCAGCACCAACCTCTATCCACTCTGCAAGTGAAGCCGCATGAGTTTTTTTCATAAACTTTTCAGAATATAGATAAGGTGCGTTGTTTGAAGCTCTTGTTTCCTGTATGTCACTGTATTCCTCTTTTTTAACAAGCTGTGAATACAACTCTTTGAATTCATCCTTTGATAAGTTAAATGGGGCCTTACTGAATAATCTCACATCCGTAGGTCTGGGATAAATTTTTGATTCTTCACGAACAGTCTCAGCAATGAGGTTTAATAAATCCTTTTCCGCTACAGAAATCATCATTTTCGCGTATTTTCTTGTAATATAATTTTCCGAAAAAAGATATATTTTTTCGGCACCCTTACTTATACAGATATCGGAAAATTCCTCTCTCGTTTTAAGTTCATCAATCATCTGCAAGACTTCTTCAACTTCCAGCGATAAAGGCTCGTCTATAAAGTCCTCAGCGTTAGTCAGAATCCCTTCATATGACTTGTCTCTGATAAATTCAACCATGAGAGTAACCTTGTCCGGTTCTTCAATAACCTCTTCAACCTCTTCGCTAAATGCATCGGATGTAAGTTCTTCTTTAATTAAATCTTCATTTAATGGCTCATCCTGCATAGATATTCCTCCATTTAATGTCACAAATAGTAACTTTTTATTATTGTTAATTATATATTTAACAACGACACTTCTTGTATTTTATCATATAGCTAAAAGTTTTACAAGCAAAATATATTGAAATTCCGTTGTATTTTCAATAATATAACGGAATTGTCCTACTTCTCAAATCAATAATAATAAAAATGGTTGAATCTAAATTGTCAAACAAAAAAGATCCAACCATAAAAATCAAAACCATATTTAGTTTATTTGTATTTCCTTTGCTTCCTCAGGTTTGAAATCATTCTTCAAGTCATATATGTTATGAGAAGTGAAATCTCTAAGCTGTCTGTCACCTAATGAGTAGCATCTCATATATCTCTTTGCATTAACCATAGTCCAGTGCTCCCCATCCCAGGTTAAATACCCGTCTTCATCTGTCTTTTTTTCATTTAGTATTAAATCTATCTGCCTGTTGCTGTTCATAAGCTCCACGAGATCGTTATAGTCCACTTCTAACTCTTTTTTATTTATCAAATCGTACGCTTTCATTTTTCCCTCCATTGCATCTATAACATAAATAATATCACCATTTTTTTCCCCTGTCAATTTTGGTGTTGACTAAATCATATAAATTTACTCTATGTAACATTCTGTATCCATTTCTTCGATATTATCCTCGGTATAGCTACTATTGCTTTTGTTACATCCTCCATGCACACCAGGGCCACCACGAGATATACAGGAAGCTTAAATACCATAGCTCCTAAAAACGCCAAAGGAACTCCCACAAGCCATACGGATCCCATTTCTAAAAGCATCGAAAATGTGGTGTCACCACCACCCCTGAAAACTCCAACAATAGCCGTTGAATTAAATGTTTTAATAAATAATACTGAGCCTATCACAACAAGCATACTTTTGGCAGATTTATACAAGTCCGCATCCAGGCCTCTGAAAATCTTCAATGTAAATTCAGCTGAAAAGATCATAAGAAGTCCCAGCAATAATCCCACAATCGTAGACATGTAAAGAAACTTGATGGCGTATTCGTATGCACCATCTTCATCACCTTCACCTATTTTGTTTCCGATCATCACTGTGCTTGAATTAGCCAAGCCTCTCACTATTACAAAAAATATATTTTGTATTGTTGATACTATCTGCACCGTTGCAGTTGCCTGCTCCCCTATTTTAGCATATGCAACCGCATACAAAACCTGTCCGAGAGACCAGAAGCCCTCGTTAATCACTACCGGAGAGGCTGTCTTCATATATTTACTTAAAAATTCCTTCTCCCATCCAAACAAGTCGCTGAAAGACGCTGCCAATGGTCCTCTCGAAGCATATGCTGAATATAGAAGCATCATAATTTCAATTATTCTGGCAATCAGCGTTCCTAATGCCGCTCCCTTTACTCCCATCGCGGGGAAGCCTAATTTACCAAACATAAATATGTAGTTTAAAATGGCATTGGTAAAGAAAACAATAATGGACGCCTTCAAGGGCACTCCTGAATTTTCTGTATTGCGAAATCCAATATTCAGTATAAAGCTTATGGCTGTAATTATGTATGACAGTGAAACTATCCTGAGATAATCGCTGCCTATTTGTATTGTGGCAGGAGAGTCTATAAAGAACCTCATTAAATATTCAGGAAAAAATCCGGCTCCTATGGTAAATATAACACCCACCACAGTACTTATGACCGTCGCAAGCCCCATAACCTTTCTTATGCTCAATATGTCACCCTTACCCCAATACTGTGAGATCGGAAGAGCG
>DNNV01000161.1 GCA_003497505.1 Clostridiales bacterium
ATTCCGCTTGTAACAGCATTAAGGGTGGTGAAATTATTGTTTGTGTTTTCAGCAATAATTCTTGCCAGTGTTGTTTTGCCTGTGCCCGGCGGACCATAAAATATTGCGGACGAAAGCTTGTCTGCTTCAATTGCACGGTTTAATATTTTTCCCTTACCCACTATGTGCTCTTGTCCAACGAAGCTATCAAGACCTTTAGGCCTCATGCGTTCCGCAAGAGGCCCTCTGTTTTTGATTGAATTTTCATATTGCATTTCAAAAATATTCATTTCATATCCTTTATCCTGTTATAGTTTTCTTCCCAGGGTAAAATTAAGAGTATTTTTTCTCATTTCATTTTTATCATAGGCCTTCAGAATAAAAAATGATACTGCCAATGATGCTACGGAAGCTACCGCGGAAATAATATCCTTGTTAGGATTGCCAGAAAGCAGCAGTTGAACAACTCCTATTGTTGCCATCATTACAATGAACGGTATGCCGTAAAGCATGAAAATTTGCTTAAATACAACCTCATTCTCTGTGGTGATTTCAACATAATCTCCAGTCTCATAATCTCCTATGATATCCGTTTCAAATATGACGCTTGGCTGATTGCACGCAGAGCTGCAGCCCTTGCAGTTGTCTCCGCATGCAGATACTCTTTTTACAGAAACCGTCGCTTTGTTACCTTCTATTTTTTCTATTTTTCCTACTTGATTCATTTTCCTCTTCCTTTCACGTACCCTACTTCCTATACACTATACCTCTGTTACCTCAATGCCTAATTCCTTAAGCTGTTTTTCAGTTGCATAGGATGGCGCCTCGGTCATCAGGCATGTTGCGCTTTGCGTTTTAGGGAATGCTATAACGTCTCTTATATTATCGCTTCCCGTAAGAAGCATCATAAAGCGGTCAAGACCATATGCAATTCCTCCATGAGGCGGTACTCCGTACTTGAATGCTTCAAGTAAGAATCCGAATTTCTCATTTGCCTCTTCATCAGTGAATCCCAATGCCCTGAACATTCTGTTCTGTAAGCTTCGGTTTGTTATACGGATGCTTCCTCCGCCTATTTCATCTCCATTTATTACTATATCATAAGCCTTTGCTCTTACTTCTCCAGGATTGGATTCTATTTTATCAACATCCTCATCAACAGGGCATGTAAACGGATGGTGTTTTGCCACATATCTGTCTTCCTCCTCGCTGTATTCGAAAAGAGGGAAGTCTGTTATCCATACAAGCTCATACTTATTTTCATCAATGAGGTTATTCTCATGTGCTATTTCAATTCTAAGTGCACCGAGAGCTGTGTTTACCACAGATTCCTTGTCTGCAACTATAAATACAATGTCCTTCTCTTTTAATTCAAGAACTGAAACGAGCTGTTTCTTCTCTTCTTCGCTTAAAAACTTGGCAATTGCAGAATCAATTTCTCCATTTTCATATTTAAGCCATGCCAACCCCTTTGCTCCGTATGTTTTAACGAATTTCTCAAGCTTAGAAATACCCTTCTTTGAGAATTCGTCCGCAGAGCCGTCTATTTTAATACACTTTATCATTCCATTGCTGTCGTAGGTTGATTTAAACGCATTGAATTCAGAATCCTTGAATATTTCAGATATATTTATAAGCTCATATCCAAAGCGCAGGTCAGGCTTATCGCAGCCGTACTTATCCATTGCTACCTGGTAAGACATGCGCTTTATTGGAAGCTCTATATCAATCCCTTTAATTTCCTTAAATATTCTGTGGATGAGTTTTTCATTTATTGAAATTACGTCTTCAACATCCACGAAGGACATTTCAATATCCACCTGAGTAAATTCAGGCTGCCTGTTTGCTCTTAAGTCCTCATCCCTGAAGCATTTCACTATCTGGAAGTACCTATTCATTCCGGAAACCATCAAAAGCTGCTTGAAAAGCTGCGGTGACTGCGGAAGAGCATAGAATTTTCCAGTGTTTACCCTGCTTGGAACAAGGTAATCTCTTGCACCTTCGGGAGTAGGCTTTGTTAAAAACGGAGTTTCTATTTCATTAAAGTCATTTTCATACAGGAACTCTCTTATTACCTTTGATGTCTTGCTTCTCAGAAGAAGATTTCTCTGCATCTGCGGCTTTCTCAAATCAAGGAATCTGTATTTCAAACGCATTTGCTCGGAAACATCATCGTTATCCTTTATATATATAGGAGGGGTTTCAGCTGTGTCCAATATCTTAAGCTCATCTGCATAAACTTCGATTTCGCCGGTTGCCATTTCAGGATTCTTTGACTGTCTCTCCAATACCTTTCCTCTTACGGCAATAACAAATTCGCTTCTCAGCCCCTCTGCCTTTTCAAAGGCTTCTTTGTTTACATCTGTGTCAAATACAACCTGCACCATGCCTGTTATATCTCTCATGTCGGCAAATATAAGTCCGCCGAGGCTTCTTCTCTTCTGAACCCATCCCATGAGCACAACTTCTTTGCCAACGTCATCCAATCTCAAATTTCCGCACATATTATTTCTTCTTAAGCTACCCATTATTTCCATAATAACCTCCACATTTATCAAAAAAAATAACTCCTCCCTATTAGGGACGAGTATAACCCGCGTTGCCACCCTATTTGGACTTACGTCCCACTCAATTAGATTGTGCCCTAAAGAGGTGTCTTCACCATATGCCGATGACAGTATTCCACCGCAACTGTCTCTCTATAACCGACACAACTATGATTACTCTTCCTCAAGCAACATATTTACAATAAAATTAACACACTGACCTTTGTTTGTCAATAGTTTTTTGAAGGCAGTAAATTTATTCTATTCCTCAGCAACACAGGCATACAGCAAGACAGGAAAGCGGTGCCCTCCTGTCTTGCTGTTTCAATATTTATTTAGGGAAGTAAGTTTAGCTTTTCAAGCTCATCTGCAACGTCTTTCAAATTTAATCTTTCCAGTGTGGCTCTTGTTGGGGCTCCTGTTTTTTCATCCCATCCGTATTCCTTGTAAAGCATTGTCAATCCAAGCTGCATATCTTCTCTGTCAAGCTTAACAGTACCTTCTGTAAACGGCTTTTTATCCGGATCCACTTCAAATACCCACTCAGGTATAGTGTCATGCTCATTTCTCATATCCGCAGTATTCATGTTTTTAATTGTCAGTGCTCTGTGAAGAGTTGATATTCTTTCTGCAGCTAAATCCATTTCAGCCTCTGATGTTTCTACTCCAGTTGCAAGGCTGTAGAATTTTGCTTCCAGTGCAGTGTCTCCTCTGTAATTTCTAGCTTTTGAAGGAGAAACTGTCATCGGCCACACCCAGTTGCACAATGTAATGGAGTCATGAAGGAAGTTTCTGTCCAATGACCATTTTGCAAACTTAGCCTTGTATTCATTCATAGAAGTATAGTTCTGAGGTGCATCCAGTGCATCCGGAGAACCCCAAACCTCGCCTGCTACTTCCTTTAGTATCTCTAACGGAAGGCCTGCTCCTATCATATTCATATGAGTATGAGAGTTAGGGTCTCTGTTGAATATTACATTTATAAGCGCTCCTACCTGAGCTCCTGCCTCATTGCTGTGATGCTTAGGGAATGCCATCTTGGACCAAAGGTTATTTCCGTATGCATCCCAGTATTCTTTACCTAAATTCCATTTTTGATCAATCCAATACGGTCCGTCGAGGATGTGAGCAAACTCGCCGTCTCCTGCAAGGTTTCCATAATACTCAACCATCCAACCGGGATCGCCCTTTTCTAAAAGCTCCCAGTTAATGCTGTCGTATTCTTCCTTCGGAAGAACTTCTTTTAATTTACCGCTATTATATAAATATTTGAAGTCTCTAGGAAGCTGTCCATAGTTACTCCAGATACCATAATCATCTGCAAGTCTTGATCCCAGACATTTTGCAACTATGGAGTCCAGTCCCTGCTTTTCTCCGTCTGAGAATCCCTTTACCATTGCTGTATTCGGTGAGCTGTAGTTAATACATGTGCTTGTAGCATATGGGCTCAAGCCATATTTTTCAAGCTCCGGCATATGCATGTTTGATTGGCAACGTATAGGACATGAATAGCATCCGCCCATTTTTATTGTTCTTTCTTCTGCGAGAGGTCCTAAGTCAAATACTGCCTTCTGTGTACGCAGTCCAACCTTATTTTTGTTTCCTGCAGGGCATTCACCTGTCTCAACCGGTGGATTTGCAGCTCCCCAGAACAATCCAAGCTGTGCAGTCCAACGACTTCCTGGGTTGTGATATTCAGCCCATGGCTGCGGAGTATTAGGCACAACGTGCTGATTGTTTGCACCGATGATGTCTGTCATCATATATTCATTAAGCTTCAGCCAATCCTGAGCTTTACCTTCTGCAATATGTACTGCCTTTGTTCCCTTAACTCCGATAGCTTTAAGCTTTTTAGCTCCCAGAATTCCGCCGTGTCCTCCGGCTGAATGGTTTACGCTGTTAACTATCGAAGCAAGATTTCTCTGTTTTTCTCCTGCCGGTCCTATTGCTGCAACACATGCTTCTTTGCCCATAATTTCATTTATGGCATGCTCGGTATCTACAGTTCCCTTGCCCCATAAGTTGCCGGCATCTTCTATTGACACCTTGTCATCTTCAATCTTCAACCATACCGGTTTATTTGAAGCACCTTCTATTATAATTCCATCATAACCAGCGAATTTAAGCCATGCTCCAAAATTTCCTCCCATATGGCTGTCTGCTACAGCATGATATGGATTGGTCGGACTTAACGAAGTAATGTTGGTTCTTCCACTGCAGGGTGCAGTTGTACCTGTGAGCGGT
Organism: Clostridiales bacterium; assembly: GCA_003497505.1. Taxonomy (GTDB): domain Bacteria; phylum Bacillota; class Clostridia; order Tissierellales; family Sedimentibacteraceae; genus Sedimentibacter. The sequence continues at coordinate 4,770 of DNNV01000161.1, forward strand.
CCCACTGCAATCACTACTTTGTTTGCTTCGTCAAAAGCCTTTGTTCCCTGAGGAACTTCATCGAATATTATCTTGTATCCGATACCAGCTCCTCCTACTAAATCTTTATATTTCATTGTATCTTCGGTCTTTATGTTACCTGTAGTCAAGTTAACTCTAAGTAAATTTCCTGTCCATCCGGTTATTTTAGCCATTAATTCTTCCTCCAATCAAATCATTATTATTAAATTTATTTGTTATGAGAAAATATATCCTTTTCTTCTCAGCATTGCCTCAAGCTTCTTCCATGAAACCATCTGCAATGCTCCCGTTATGCAGTTATCTGCACATGCGCCGCACAAAATACATTTTGTTGATTTGCTAACTTCCGGATCTAATGTCGGCATATGCCATGGACATGCATTTACACATGCTCCACATCCAACGCATACACTTTCATCAACCGTCCATGCACCTGTAGCTTCGCTTTGGCTTATAGCCTTAACCGGACATGCTGCTGCACATTTTGCATCTTCACATTGACGACATGTTTCCGGTGTCATCAGGAAATTTCCGTAATATCCGTTTTCATAACGGTATTTATCCGTCATTTCAGGACCATAATTGAAGTTTCTGCTGATTTTAACTCTGGAAATCAACGGATGTATTTTCCCGTCATTTGCCACTGTACATACCATTTCACACCTTTGGCATCCTGTACACTTGTTTGGCTCGGCAATAATAAGTCCAGTTGGAGTAACAAATGCCTTAACCTCAGGAGCAGGTTCCTGTGGATTATCCGTAGGTTTTGTGTTTGAACAGCCTATCAGATTTAACACGGAAGCTGTAACAGTTATACCGGCAACTCCTTTACCGCTCATCTTTAAAAATTCGCGTCTCGATCTTACCTTTTCAATAAAATCTTCAAT
>DNNV01000167.1 GCA_003497505.1 Clostridiales bacterium
GATTTAATTTTCTTTAATGCTGCCATTAAAAAGTTTTCGGCTTTTAAATACTTGCCTATAGAAAAATAATATCTTCCAACCCTCCTGAGCACTACTTCAGTATTATTGCTTTTTACAGCCTTGCCGGCATATTTGGAGGCATTTCCGAAATCTCCTGCCTCTGCATAAATTTCCATTATGCTGTAATATGCCTCTTCTCTCGGATAATTGTATTTCTTAATCATATCCAGGTAGACATCAGCTGCCTCTTTATATTTTCTCATTTTTGTCAGAAGAGATGCTACATCCTCATGTATGCTCTGTCTGTCAGGCCAGTGCTTCAGTATCTCATGGCAGCAATCAAGAGCCTCATCATATCTACCAAGGATTTCATAGCAGGTTGCCAGATTGCTGTGAGGCTGTATTGCCTGACCGGGCTTCATTAATTCTATAGCCTTTTGATACTCACGGATTGCATCATCATATCTTTTCATGATCTTATATACGTATCCGGCATTGTTATGAGGCCATATATCCTCAGGGTCGCATTCCGATGCTTTTTGGCAGCATTGCAGAGCCTTTTCAAATTCATATCCACGCTCGTACATTATACCTATATGGATATAGTAATAGCAACTGTCCTTCTTCAGCTCAAGCAGGCGTTCACCATATGAAATCGCCGTTTTGTAATGATTTGTATTCTCCTCACGCTTGTACAAATTTAAGTAGATATCTCCGATTTTTTCGAGAGCCTCAATATTTTCAGGATTTATATCCAGAACTTTTTTATACAGTCTTAAAGCATCCTGCTCTCTGTCCTTTTTTTCATAACACCTAGCCAGGCACACATGTATATATTCAAAATCAGGGAATTTATCAACCTGCTTTTCCAGAATTTCTGTTGCATGTACCCATAGCTCCAAATCCATGTAGAGATATGCTTTGGTTGTGTAATAATTATCGCGGGGATTTACTTCAATTGCTTCCTTTATGGCCTCAAGACCTTCTTCAAATTGACCTATATCAGCATATGTCCTCGCTATTTCATATAATATCTCTCCAAGATCATTATATTCATCTTCATTATTATCATTGTCATCCAAGGATTTTATCCCATTATAAACATTTTCATGAAGATCTTTAAGAACTTTTAGCGCCGCCTCACTTTCTTCCTTGGTTTGTGCCAAAATGCGCAGATTTTTACCTAAAAACAGCTCTAGTTCATTGCTGTTGAGATTTGCTTCCTTTGCTTTTGTGATTACACCTATGGAATCATCGTGTTGACCATAGAAATAATAGACCTTTACAGCCAGCAGGTACGGCTTTATGTAGCCGGCGTAAATTTCAACTGCACTATGGTAATCATCTATTACTCCCTGACCGTTCTGCATATTGAAATATGCTTCCTGCCGATTGATATAGGAGGGATAGTAGTCTTTGCTCTGCTTTATAATTTCATCACATACGTCTATGCAGTCCTCATTCCTTTCGGACTTAAGGTACGCAAAGGACAGCCGCTCCATAATATGCAGCTTTTCTGCAGGATTTTCCTCAATAGAAACGGCTTCATTAAGATATGGTATTGCACTTTCATAATCTTCTTCGTTAATGCAGCACAGACCAATCATGTGATTGCATATGCACAGGTTTCTTCTGTGTTCCTCAGCCTCAGGTGAATTATTCAGAAGCTCAAGCCATTTGTAAAAACATTCCAAAGCTTTTTTAAATTCCCCTTTTCTAAAATGAACATAACCATATAATTTAAAATACCACAGCTCTTGTTTTGCTTCTTGGGGAAATCCATCCAGCAATTGAAGACATTTATCCGGATAAGAATTCTGGTAGTAGCACCAGGCAAGCTCCTCCATTACCTTTAGATTGCCTGGCTCCGTTTTGCATTCTTCCTCGTATTCCTTAATCAAATGTTCATTTGCCTTAACAAGAAGGTTATGTACCTCCTCATCTCTGCTATAGATTCTTGACAAGTTGACTGCACGCTCGTTTGCTTCCTTATATTGTCCCTTATAAATACAATATTCTATCAGGCCCAACAGTGCACCGTAGTGTGTAGGAAATTTTCCGCACAGCTCTTCCCAGATAGCAGCCGCTTCATCATGGTTGTTTACGGCCCAATGAGCTTTGCTTACATAGAAAGCGATATAATCATCTTCAAGATAGGAAGATAGCTTATGTATAAGATTTTTGATTTTCTCTTCATTATTTATGGATACAAAATATCTCAATTTTTCAACGTCAACATACGGGTGATAAATATGCTGCATATCTATCTTGTTAAGCTCATCATGTAAATTTTCTGTATTGTTTTCGTCCATCATGCGCTTTATGCTGTAGTAAGTGCGAATATAGTCATCTACATCATCATTTTCGCTTACAGAGAGTAAATTCAAATCCATCAATGAATAATTCTGAATCTGTCTTATGGCATATTCAATAAAGTCTTCAGGGAAAGATTGAAGCAAATTCTCTTTATCTTTTACTATGTCAAATTCACGGTCAAATAAAATCCAGGCGTCCGGTGGTAAATAATAATGATTCATTAAATAAGCAAGAAACTTTTCTCTTGCTTCCAGCCATGTATCCAGACCCTTACACACATCCGCTTCTAACAGCTCTTTCCAGAATCTTATGCTCAGCCTTTTATTTATATTCTGGTAAATATCGTCTACATTGTCTATCCACAAATCAATATCATTTTTATCTTTTCTTTTCTCTTCATCTGATTCAGGATCAGTGCTTAACCTCATAGCTTCTTCATAAGCATTTCTCAGATTTATGAATCCCTGGGCATCATCCTCAGGATTTGTAAGGACGAGTTGCTTACGGTATGCTTCCTTAATTAAATCGTGATTTTTTGTTTCTGTTATTCCTAGTATCTGCCAAATAGTTCCTTTTTTCATATAGTCACCTTAATACAATTTATATTATTATTGTACCACTTTATTTATGCTATTTCCATCTCTTTGTTGAAGATACAATTATTTCATGTTTCTCCTCACTCTTCATAGTATCAGATTTCTGCCTTTCAGTATTTCTTATATTCCCAAATAAAACGTTTATCGGACTTAATAATTATTTTTTTAAATGTTGATTTTAATGAACAGTGGCGCATTTCGGACATATTATATCATTAAGAA
>DNNV01000309.1 GCA_003497505.1 Clostridiales bacterium
CCGGCTCTTTCTATGTAGATAAATATGAGGACCATATAAAAAAAATCACCGATATCGGAGATTTCAAGGGCCCTTACTAAGGAGTGTATATGAGAAGATTTTTAGTTATATCAATCCCCATTGTTTCAATTGCATTATTTATTTTAATCATGCTGAGCAACAGTGTGTTAAAAAAGCCATTGACAAGTAATGACAACATTCCAGAAGCAATAAAGCTGGTGATCAATGACATAGACAATGGAGACTGGATCCGTGCAGAAAGCAATGCCATAAAGCTGCACGATACATGGGATAAAGTCGTCAGAAGGGTGCAGTTCAGCGGAGAGAAGGATGAAATAGACGGTTTTTATAAAAATATCGCAAGACTTCGCGGAGCAATTGCAGTAAAGGACAAATCAAACGCATACATGGAGTTGTATGAAGCATACGAGCACTGGGAAAATCTCGGCAGGTAGATACCTGCCGTCATTGTCTGATTCGCTTTCTTTTTGCCATCAGCTCCTTAAAGTCGACTTCCATTACAAAAATACTTATAATCATCAGCACCGCACCGAAATATGACTTGCCTGTAAGAACTTCCTTAGCAAATATATATGCAACTGTGCCTGCAAACAATGTCTCAAGAGAAAAAATTACACCCACATGCGATGCGGTGGTATACTGCTGAGCTATGGCTTGTACTATAAAAGCAACTCCCGTACACAATATTGATAAAAACAACACCGAAAACCATATGCTTGGCTCGGAAGGCAAATGCGGCTTTTCAAAAATAAACGCCAGCAGCAGGTTCAGCACACCGGTTACACCCAGCTGGAAAACTCCTAACTGAAACGGGTTTACTTCCTCCTTTGCCACTGCTCTTTCTGTAATAATTAAGTCTATTGCATAGGCAAAGGCACACATTATAGAAAATAAATCTCCAAGCAAATTATCATGGTTTACAGAAAAATCATCCTTCATGGTAAGCAGCGCAATTCCGGCAGTGCTGAGAAATATCACAAATGCAAGCTTCTTCCCCGGAGCCTTCCTGTAAATTATACAGGATAATAACGGTGTAAAAACAACTGACAACCCGCACAGAAAGCTCGTATTTGACAAGGTCGTGTACTGAACACCTAAATTTGCTCCTATGTATACAAATAACAGTGCAATTCCAAGGATTACACTGTATTTCAGAGTTTCTTTCGAAACATTTTTTATTTTTGGAAATGTCAGAACAACCGCAACGATGAATGCAATGAGAAATCTGTTTGCATTTAAAGTGAATGATCCCATATCCTTAAGACTCAAATCAGTCAGATAGTAAGAAGCACCCCATGCCACCGTAACGAACAGCAGCATTAAATCTGCCTTTAACTGCTTAGACATAAATACCTCCGGTATTACTTAAATATAAAGCTCTTGATTACTACCAATATCCCCAGCACTATGCGATACCATCCGAAGGCCTTAAAGTCATTATTCTTGATATACTTAAGCAGGAATCTTATGGCAATCAGAGATACTACAAATGCAACTATCATACCGGTAAGTAAAATTGCCAGCTCCATTCCCGTAAAATCAAATCCAAACTTGACAAGCTTAAGAGCACTTGCACCAAACATTACAGGAATCGAAAGGAAAAATGAATATTCTGCAGCTATTTGCCTTGATGTTCCTAAAATTATAGCACCCAATATGGTTGAGCCTGAACGTGATGTTCCGGGTATGAGAGAAAGAACCTGAAAAAAGCCTATCCCCAGGGCAGTACCATAGGATAAATCTTTAAAGCTCTTTATTTTTGCTGTCTTTCCATTATTTCTGTTTTCTATCAATATAAAGAGAACACCATAGACAATCAGCGCTATTGCGACGGTCTGATAATTATAGAAATGCTCGTTGAACCAGTCATCAAACAGTACGCCAAGCACTCCTGCAGGTATGACCCCTACAATTACCTTGAACCATATTTCCATGGTATCTTTTTTCTGTTTCGATGTTTTATCTGCAGAAAAAGGATTCAGCTTGTGAAAATACAGAAGTACCACAGCCATTATAGCTCCAAGCTGTATAACAACACGAAACATCTCTTGAAAAGCATCGGATGCTCCCAGGCTTATAAGCTCCTCAACCAGAATCATGTGTCCCGTGCTGCTGATAGGCAGCCACTCCGTTACCCCCTCAACAATCCCAAGCAGGGCCGCTTTAAATATTTCAATCATTACATCCTCCTACTGTCATTTGCTATACGCAAAATATTCTATGCCCATAATAATTATATCATTTTAATTTTATTTGACAGATAATTTTAACACATTCCATTAAAAATATCCATCAGCAAACCAAATTTTTTACTGAGTTATGACAACCACTGTCATAACTCAGCTGCCCGGCATTAATCAGTATAAATTTCAGCCGCTTTTTTAACCAATTGAACTAATTCAACCCTGTATACATCGCCCTTTACTGTTCCTTCATCCAACAGCTCTAAAACATTATTGTAACCAATATTTCCAATATATTTACTTTCTCTCAAAATCATGCCGAATTCGGCAACTGAAGCAGCAAATCTAAGGTTATCCGGCATTTCTGCCTTGTAGTCATCCTTTTTGACAGCTATTGACATCAACTCACTTGTGTCACTGTACGGATTTTTATATCTTATTTTTATAGTAAGCAGCTCCTCGGCACTATCCTTGTTTGTATTATCATTTGACTGATATTTCAAATCAACAGACGGTATCTCCATTTGAGAATCATTTAAAACTATCTCATAAAGTGCCGTTACGCTGTGGCCCGCGCCTATTTCACCTGCATCCTTGCTGTCATCATTGAAATCCTCAGAAGAAAGCAGCCTGTTTTCATATCCTACCAGTCTGTAACCCTTAACATTGGCCGGATTAAATTCCACCTGCAGCTTAACATCCTTTGCCACCGTCACCAGTGTTGCTCCCATTTCATCAACCAATACCTTTTTAGCCTCGTATATGGAATCTATATATGAATAATTTCCGTTCCCCTTGTCTGCCAGGGTCTCCATTTTATTATCCTTTATATTTCCTGTTCCAAATCCCAAGACAGATAAAAACACACCGCTTTCTTTCCTTTCAGTTATAAGCCTTTCAAGCTCACTCTCGCTTGTCAGACCGATGTTTAAATCTCCGTCTGTTGCTAAAATCACCCTGTTATTGCCGCCATTTATAAAATATTTTTCAGACAGCTCATATGCTGTTACTATTCCCTTGCTGCCGTGTGTGCTTCCGCCGGCTTCAAGGCTGTCCAAGGCTTCATTTATACTCTCACTGTCATTCCCGTTTACTCCCTCAATTACCACCCTGTCATTTGATGCGTATGTAACTATTGATACCCTATCCTTTTCTGTCAGCTCCGCCGTAAGCATTTTAAAAGCTTTCTGCATCAGAGGCAATTTGTTGTAATCTTGCATGGAGCCGGATACGTCAAGCAAAAACACTAAATTCGAATTGGGACTTTTCGAAAAATCTATATCCTTAGTTTTTAAGCCTATCAGCATTAATTTGCTGTCCTTATTCCATGGGCATTCAGACAACTCGGTCGTTACCGAAAACGGCTCATCATCTCCCGGAATCGGATAATCATATTTAAAATAATTTATCATTTCCTCGATTCTGACAGCGCCAGGATCCACTGCCTGACCGTTATTTATCATTCTTCTTATATTGCTGTATGACGCTGTATCCACATCAGCTGAAAATGTAGACAGAGGATAATCAGCAACAGATTTATAAGCATTTTCCGTAATTGAATTGTATTCTTCCGTATTATGCTCTGCTGTTGCTTCATAATATTCTCCAAGCATATTAGAATTTTGTTTCATAGAATCCGTCATATTTGCCTTATGAGCAGAACATCCGGACACAATAAGCACCATTACAGCTATAAACGCTGAAATCATTTGTCTTTTAAATATCTTTCTCATAATATCCTCCTTGCTGTTACTTATTTTTTTATTCCCGATTTCCGGAAGCATATTTGTCCCTTATCGCCTTGTGCAACCTAATTAATACAGACGTAAGCAAAGGCAAAATGTTCCATCTATACATTTATTTTTTTACCAAAATTAGTTTCAGCAAGAAGCCCCCTGCCATATTTTAATTCTGTACCTTGTCTCAAAAAACAAAAAGCCCGGTGGTTTCGGGCTTTTTGTGGGGTATATCAGTTAAAGGCTTGTTCTGTCCTGTCTATTATTTCATCCTGCAATGCTTTTTCAAGGTTGTTGAAATGGTCTGAATATCCTGCAACTCTTACAATAAGATCCTTGTATTCATCAGGGTTTTTCTGAGCATCCAAGAGGACGCTTCTGTCTATTACGTTGAACTGTATGTGATGCCCTTCCATTTTGAAATATGCTCTCACCAAGGCCGACACGTTGTCTATTCCTTCCTGTCCGGCTATTGATGACGGTGTAAACTTCTGATTTAAGAGCGTTCCTCCTGTGGAGGTATGATCCATCTTAGCACAGGATCTTATAACGGAGGTAGGACCGTTGCGGTCTGCACCCTTCTCAGGTGAAATTCCGTCTGTAACGGGCTTTTCCTTCAGTCTGCCGTTTGCGGAGGCTGTCATTACGGAGCCGAAGTATACGTGGCACGTAGTTGGCAGCATGTCAATCTGGTATGTTCCACCGCACACTGTTTTTCTTCCTCTAATTCTGTCTCTTACATTTTCAAATATATCAATCATTATGTCATCGGCATAGTCATCATCGTTGCCATATTTCGGTGTATGATTGAGCACAAGGTTGTGAAGCATTTCAAAGCCTTCAAAGTTTGCGTCTATGGCGGACAGAAGTTCCTTCATTGTGAAGCGTTTCTGCTCGTAAACATTGTATTTCAACGAGGACATACAGTCTGTTATGGTCCCTATTCCAACTATCTGAATATATCTTGTATTGTATTTAGAGCCGCCTGCATTGTAGTCTCTTCCGCTCTCCATGCAGCCTGTTGTAAGTACGGACATAAAAGGAGTCGGCATATGCTGGGCAAATATTTTTTCAATTACGTTATTTCCTCTGATTTTTACATTTATAATGTATTCAAGCTGCTTGTAGAAAGCATCCCTTAATTCCTCATAGGATTTGAATTCTTCGGGATTTCCGGTTTTTAAGCCTATTTGCTTTCCTGTATATTTGTCATAGCCATTGTTGAGAGTGAGCTCAAATATTTTAGGAACATTCATATAGCCTGTAAGCACATATGCCTCTCTTCCGTGGCAGCCTGTTTCCACACATCCGCTTGAACCGCCAAATCTGGCATCCTCCAATGTCTTCCCTGCATTCACAAGCTCCTGTATAAGCTCCTCTGTATTGTAAAATGCCGGCTGTCCCCAGCCTTTTCTTGAAATTTCAACAGCCCTTTTTAAAAATTCATCCGGAGTTTTCTCGCTTATCTGCACATTGGAGCTTGGCTGCAACAGCCTCATTTCATCCATTGCGTCCAATATAATGTATGACACATCGTTGACTCCGTCTTCTCCGGTGTAGGGGTTTATTCCTCCGGTGTTCAGGTTGGCAAAATCCGTGTAGGTTCCGCTTTCCTTGAGTGTTATTCCCACCTTTGGAGGTGCGGGCTGATTGTTGAATTTAATCCACAGGCATTCCATCAGCTCTCTTGCTTTATGATAGTCGATGGTTCCTGCCTCAAGCTCATTCTTATAAAACGGATATAAATACTGATCAAGCCTGCCCGGCGAAAAAGCATCCCAGGTATTTGTTTCAGTAGTAACTCCTATGTGTACGAACCAGTACATCTGAAGTGCCTGTGCGTATGTTTCGGGCTTGTGTGCCGGAACAACGTCGCAGTTATGAGCTATCCACAGCAGCTCTTCTTTTCTCTGTGGGTTTTCCACAGTTTCTGCAAGCTGCCTTGCATACTGAGCATATCTCTGTCCGTAAATAATGATGGCATCGCATGAAATAATCATTGCTTCAAGCTGTGCTTTTTTATTGTAAGCCTCCGCATCATTTAAAAAGTCAAGCTCTTCTATTGCCTCTTCGATTTCTTTCTTAAAATCCAAGAAGCCTTTTTTATAAAACTTGTCATCGGCTACAGTATGGCCGGGAGCTCTCTGCTCCATAAACTCTGTAAACATTCCCGCAGCATAGCAATCCTTCCATTCCTGCGTCATGGAAGCCAATATTCTGTCTCTTGTTGATTTATTCTGCCAGTAAGGGAGAATTTTTTCAGCCTGTATGTCTTTATCTCCTTCTCTTACCTTGAAGTTGATATATTTTCTGTCGTTCATTATCGTCATATCTTCTACGGTGTGAGCGCAAAGCTCTGGAAATGTGGGAACAACCTGCGGCCCCTCACTTTTTTCTCCCACTATGAGCTCTCCCTCTCCGATGTATAGCTTTCTGTTTTCCATGTAGTGCTTGAAATTCATTGCACGAAGAACAGGGGTTTCCACCGTGCCATAATGCTTCTGATAAAATTCTGTTTCTAAAACAGCTCTTTCAAGACTTACACTGGGCTGTGTTGTTGCACTTTCCTGTCTTAATATCTTTGTTCTTTCTGTATAGCCTCTCATTTCAACCTCCTATTTTTACATCATATCCTTGTTTTTCAAACATTTCCATGAACATCTGCATCTTCTCTTCAGAAGGTTTGTTCATTTTTTCATCCTCATAAATCATATGAAGCTTTCTGTACTTATGCTTTGCAATATCATGATATGGAAGCAGATTTATTTTCTTTATTCCGAGTTTTCTTATAAGGTCAATCGTTTTTTCTATATGTGATGTATCTGCATTTACACCCTCTATAATTGGCATCCGTATATTTATATTACGATGGATTTGAGCCAGCCTCACAAGATTATCAAGTATGAGCCTATTCGACATTCCCGTGAACCTTCTGTGCTCCTCATCATCCATGAGCTTAATATCATATAGAAATACATCTGTATACGGTGAAATTCTTTTTATATTTTCAAAGTCTACAGCTCCGCAGGTGTCAACTGCCGTATGAATATTTTTCTCCTTGAGTTTCTTGAGGAGCTCCTCGGCAAAATCCGTATAAACAAGCGGTTCTCCTCCTGAAAGAGTCACTCCGCCGTTTGATTGCTCATAAAACACTTCATCCTTCATAACTTCTTTTAATACTTCTTCGACAGTATATTCACGTCCTGCAATTTGCCTTGCTCCGGGGATGCAGTATATTTCACACATGCCGCAATAATTGCATTTGTCTTCATCAGTTGTAAGAATTCCGTTTTCAATCGTGATTGCCTTCTGAGGGCATACTTCGGTACATTTTCCGCAAAGAGTGCATTTTTCCTTGTCAAAAAGCATCTGCTTTCTGTTTTTTTGACTCTCCGGATTATGACACCAGAGGCACCTTAAAGGGCATCCCTTAAAAAATACAGTCGTTCTTATTCCGGGTCCATCATGTACAGAAAACTTTTGAATATTAAATATAGTCGCTGTATTCATTTTTTCTCCAATAATTGATATCAATTATTTATATGCAATTTTCCTGCCAATAAATATGTGTTGAAAATTGAACATTTATTTTTTATTGATATAATTGTGTACGGCTTTTATGCACAAAATGTGACAGCTTTTCTTACACATGTAATTATTTTTTACTATTTTCTTCGCTATACCCGGTTGCAGATGTTCCTGTTTTAATTATTGACGAACCATACTTGGTGCGTATATTAAAAATGGCATTTTCAAGATCATCGGTCTTTTTGTTTTTTTCTTTCTCATTGTTCTCGTCATTTATTTCAGGCATCTTGAACAGCGACAGTTGTTCCGATTCATATTCATTATCAAATCCGCTGAGGCTTATGCCCAGAAGGCGCACAGGCTTTTTGCTCCAGTTCTTTTCAAGCAGCTTCACACCTGCGGAATAGATGTCCTTGACAAGGCATGTAGGCGGCACCGTCATCTGCCTTGTCATGCTCTTGAAATCCGTAAACTTAATGCTTATTTGTACTGTGCGTCCTTTTTTCCCGTACTTCCTCGCGGTCATTCCCACTTCCTCTGAAAGCTCCAGCAGCACTGATTTCGCATACTCAATGTCCGTAATATCGTGAGGGAGCGTAACGGACCTGCCTACCGATTTCATATCGTCGTATGAATTCGGCCTCACAGGAGAATCATCATTTCCGTTTGCAAGCATGTAAAGCTCAGATCCTGTTTTACCAAGCATGCTGATGAGATTCGCCCTGTCATGCAACGCCAGATCTTTTATGGAATAAATGCCCATGCTATTAAGCTTTGCGGCAGTTTGCTTTCCAACGCCGTATAAATTTCCTGCGGGAAGAGGCCACATCTTCTCCTGTATATCCTTTTTCCACAGTTGGGTTATGCCGTGGGGCTTCTTCATTTCTGATGCCATCTTTGCCAGAAACTTATTTTCTGATATTCCTATGGAACACCATAAATTGAGCTCCTGATTTATGCGCTTCATTATGCTGGACGCCGCTTCTTCAGGGCTTCCGGAGAGACCTTCACATCCCGTCATATCAAGCCATGCCTCATCAATGCTGTTCTGCTCGATTACGGGAGTATAGGATGATAAAATTTCCATTACCTCTTTGGATTTCTGCGAATAAAAACTGTGGTCAGGTGGAATTACAATAAGTCCGGGACATAGCCTGAATGCCTCCCTTAGAATCATGGTAGTCTTTATGCCATATTTTCTCGCTTCATAATTTGCGGTGAGAACTATGCCTGTCCTGTTCTCCGGGTCGCCTGCAACTACAGCAGGCTTTCCGCTGATTTCAGGATGGCGTGTCTGCTCACAGCTTATATAGAAAGCATTCATATCAACTAAGAAAACAACCCTTTCCATCTTAACTCCTCTTAATCCTTAACACTGAATCCTGATAATGTAAGAAACCGCATCTTCAGAAATGAATCCACATCAATTACAACATCTCTGTCCTCAGGCATATGTACTGTTTTAGAAATATATACATCTATTTTCTCAACAGTTATCTTATTGTAGCCTTCCTCTGCCTTCGGCCTTCTTGCAAAGATTTCGGGAATGGGAACAACAGCGAAATCACCGTTTATTCTGTAATCAGGATATCCTATAACAACTGCCGTCCTGTCCTTTTTCCTCAAATAATCCAATGCCTTCTCCGTTATTTTAATTTCATACTTATTATCCTTTTCCATCAAGGCTCCTAATTTTATATAACTTTTTTTACATTATACCATATAACCTATTATTAAAAAATACAAATATCGACTCTTGTACAAATTGAAATTATAGGCTAAACTAAGTATGGACATTTTATATAGGAAGGAACATTATGAGTGACAATTTAAATTTAACAGAAGGAAAAATACGAGGCACGCTGGTTAAGCTGGCTCTTCCCATAATGGGTACAGGCTTCATTCACATGGCATATAATTTAACCGACATAGTATGGCTGGGAAGGCTTAGCACAGGAGCGGTTGCAGCTGCAGGAGCCGCAGGCTTTTTTCTATGGTTCGGTTCATCTTTGACCATGATCTCTCAGGTGGGTGTAGGTGTCAATGTAGCACAGTCCTATGGGAAAAACGACATTGAAAGTGTAAAAAAATATATTTCTGACGGCTTCAGGCTCGATTTATTTATAGCATTGATATATTCAGCACTTTTATTTATATTCAGGCATAATATAATAGGTTTTTTCAACCTTCGCGACCAGCAGGTAGTAAGTATGGCGGTGGATTACCTGACCATTATATCACTCGGTATAACTTTTCATTTTTTAAACCCCATATTTTCCGTAATACTGACAAGCTCCGGAAATAGTGTCACTCCTTTTAAGGTAAACACAATAGGCCTTATAGCAAATATAATTATTGACCCAATATTAATATTCGGTCTTGGGCCCATACCACCTATGGGTGTCAAGGGAGCCGCACTGGCCACAATATTATCTCAGTTTATCGTTACATTGATATTTGTCATAATAGGAAAAATTTACGAAACAATGTATTCACATGTAAAGCTGTTTGAGAAGCCTGATATTCAAATAATTAAAAATATAGCAAGAATCGGGATACCTCCTTTTCTTCAATCAGGCCTCCACGCCTGCATCAACATGGTGATTACAAAAATAGTAGCGGGCTTCGGGCCTGTGGCAGTCGCTGTTCAAAGCATAGGTGCTCAGATAGAGTCAATAACATGGATGACGGCAGAGGGTTTTGCCTCGGCAATATCAGCATTCGTGGGGCAGAACTACGGCGCCAAAAGAACTGACCGTATCAAGGAAGGGTACAAGCAGGGTATTCAGATTTTAGGACTGCTTGGTATATTCTCCTCATTCCTGCTGATTTTTTATTCAAAGGCTCTCTTTACCATATTTGTGCCTGATGACCCCGCAGCAATAAAGGAGGGTATTAACTACCTTAGGATTTTAGGTATGGCGCAATTCTTCATGAGCGTGGAAATAGGCACCACAGGTGCATTCAACGGTCTGGGAAGAACACTTCCTCCAACAATAAACGGAGTAATCTTCAATGTAGCAAGAATTCCTGCCGCATTGCTCTTAGGCTCCACGGCCCTGGGACTGTCAGGGGTATGGATAAGTTTGAGCATATCCTCGGTATTTAAAGGAATAGTATTAGTTACATGGTTCAATATTTTCCTCAGAAAGCTCAAGATATAAATTATAAATAAGGAAGGTACATTATGACTACAATCGACAAAAGCAATGCTCATTACGCTTTCAGCTCCGAAAACGCTCCGTCGGCATATGCTAAGGACGGCGACACGGTAAAATTTTGCTGTCAGGACTGCTACAACGGACAAATACTCCATGACGGATATGATTTCTCAAATGTAAATATGAAGCTGAACAATCCCGTTACCGGACCTCTGTATATAGAAGGTGCAGAGCCTGGGGATGTTCTCAGAATAGAGATAATCGACATTGAAATTGAGTCCACAGGCAGCATGTGTGCCCGTACAGGCGCGGGAATATATGAAATAGATGGCTGTCATTGCAGAAGAATAGACATCGAGAACAACTCGGTGAAATTTGACAACGACATACGCGTTCCCATCAAGCCCATGATAGGTGTTATAGGCACCGCCCCCGAGAGCGACGTAATTCCTACTCAAACTCCCGGAGAGCACGGAGGCAACATGGATATCAAAGATTTGGGAGCGGGCTGTCTTTTGTACCTGCCTGTGGCTGTGACCGGAGGTCTGCTGTCAATGGGAGACATCCACGCCGTGCAGGGCGACGGTGAAACCGTAATATGCGCACTGGAAATGAGCGGTGATATAACCGTAAAAATTGATGTGCTGAAAAACAGAAATGACATTCCTACGCCATTTATTGTTACAAAAGAAAAATATCTCACCACCGCTGCGGATAAATCACTTGATGTGTGCAGTATAAAGGCGGCGAGAAAAATGCATATGTTTTTGCAGCAGCATGCCGGGCTCACGGACGCTCAGAGCGGCATGCTCCTTTCACTTGCGGGAAACCTGCGCATAAGTCAGGTTGTTAATCCTGCCAAGGGCTGCATTATGGAATTCCCCATAGGTCTTGCAAAGGAAGTATTTGAAAAATAACATATTAATAAAATAAGTATGTAATGTAGCTTGTTGTTTCTTCGGTTTTAACCTTTGTGATGATCTCAGAGTTGCTATGGTTGAGGACATGAGTCCCTGTATTGAGCCTCTCCATGATTTTCATCATGGTCACGGTTGATACAGGAGAATCCATATTGTCATTGGTGAAGGACATAATTTTCTCAACATCCATGTTCTCTATGGCCTCCATGCTTATTAAATCCATTCTTTCGGCTTCGTCAAGATTAAGATAGTGCGAGAAGTCAACCGATGCTATGAAAAGTGTTTTTTCAGCATCGGTTTTTTTTAATATATCATCAATCAGCGTTTCTATATCGGCAATCCTTGTCTGCTTTGTGAGAGCCAGCGAAACCACCTTCACATCACCCATATAGTACTTTATGAAGGGTATTATGCTTGAAACAGAATGCTCTGACGTCATTTTTTCGCTGTTGTCCAGAACAAAGCTGTTTTCAAGCAGCCGTG
>DNNV01000341.1 GCA_003497505.1 Clostridiales bacterium
AACATGTCTTTCTGCATTGTGTCAAGCATATCTGTAATTGTAGCTTCAATATTATCAAGTGAAATTGATTCTTTTTCAAGCTTATCTCTTCTTACAGCAACAGCCTGATTGTTTTCAATATCTCTCGGTCCTATTTCTATACGGATAGGATAGCCCTTCATTTCATATTGATTGAATTTCCATCCCGGTGAATTTTCAGTGCTGTCATCCAGCTCAACCCTTACACCTGCTGCCTTCAGTTTGTCGAACAGCTCATTTGCCTTGTCAAGTACACCTTCCTTGGTCTGGGCAATAGGTATAATAACCACCTGCACAGGAGCCATCTTAGGAGGAAGCACCAGACCTCTGTTGTCTGAGTGAACCATTATCAGCCCGCCTATGAGTCTCGTTGAAATACCCCATGAAGTGTGGTAAGGATACTGCTCCTGACCATTTCTTCCCTGGAACTTTATTTCAAATGCTTTTGTGAAATGCTGGCCAAGATTATGTGATGTTCCCGCCTGAAGTGCCTGGCCGTCATGCATGAGTGCTTCCATTGTGTATGTGGCATGCGCTCCCGCAAATTTTTCCTTTTCGCTCTTTTGACCAATAACAACAGGCATAGCCATCAAGTCCTCTGCTACCTGCCTGTAGATGTCAAGCATCTGCAATGTTTCTGCCTGAGCCTCTTCCTCTGTTTCGTGAAGGGTGTGTCCTTCCTGCCATAAGAATTCCGAGGTTCTTAAAAACGGTCTTGTTGCTTTTTCCCATCTTACAACACTGCACCACTGGTTGTATAAGTATGGCAAATCTCTGTATGAATTCAGCCACTTGCTGTACATGTGGCATATGATTGTCTCTGATGTTGGTCTGATTACCAGTCTTTCACCAAGCTCCTGACTTCCTCCGTGAGTTACCCATGCCACCTCGGGAGCAAAGCCTTCAACGTGCTCTTTTTCCTTTGTAAGCAGACTCTCAGGAATCAGCAGCGGGAAATACATGTTCTTATGTCCTGTCGCCTTGAATTTTTCATCGGCATATTCCTGAATTTTTTCCCACAATGCATAGCCGTATGGTCTTATAACCATGAAACCTTTAACGGGAGAATAATCCACCAGCTCATTTTTCAAAATAACATCTGTATACCATCTGCTGAAGTCTTCTTCCATTGGTGTAATTTCTTTTACGAAATCTTTTTCTTTTTTAGCCATAATTTCTCCTTCATATACACAATATATTACGCAGTCTACGTTCACCAAAGTATTTGCTCCCCCTGGTCGCATACTTTGGGAAACGCAGTTTCGTTCACCGATTTGCTTACTCGCCCTTCGCTCGTGCAAATCTGGAACTTATTGCGTTTGACTTACCTACAATTTCTTTCTCCCTTACGGTCGAAGAAATTGGGTCAAGTCATAATCGTTGCGGTTGACCTACCGCCATTTTTCAGAAAAAACCGCCCTGAAAAATGGGGTTAGGGCATACAAAAAAATAAACCGCCTCTGTCAAGAGGCGGATTTCCGCGGTACCACTCTAATTACCGGAATGTTTCCCGGTATCTCATTCTATATAAGGGGATCGCCCTTTGGGTTGCTGCACCCAAATACTCCAAGACGGGTTCAAAACACAGAGGGACGAAAATCTCTCACCGGCGATTTTCTCTCTGAAGACCATGTATTTTTACTGCTTCTCTTCATCGTAATTATTAAATTACATTCATATTATAGAAAACTTTTGTTTTTGTCAACATCTTTTCACTATTTTATTCAGCCTTATGCTACCAGGCGCTTCTCTTTCCATTTCCCGGTTAAATAATATGAGAAAGATATTATGTAATTTGCTGCCCAGCCCATTGGAACGGCATACCACACTGCCTGCACTCCCCATATGGGCGCATACTTAAATGCAACCAGCACCCTTATGCTAAGGTTCACAAGATTGGATATTGTAAACAGTACCATATCTCCTGCACCACGAAGCAAGCCGTCTGTAATAGACTTGAGACCTATGAAAACAAAAAAGTATCCCACAAACTTCAGGTATCCTATACCGATGTCAAAGGCTTCACTGCCGCTATTGGTATCCAAAAATATTGAAATAATCGGTCTGTGGAACATCGCTATGAGCAATGCCATAATCACGGAAAATGAAATGATTATCTTGTACCCTGATGCATAACCCTCCCGAACCCTTTCCTGCTGACCTGCACCCAGATTCTGTGCAGTAAATGTAGATATGGCGTTTCCTGTCGCAATCATAGGTACAATACATATGGATTCTATACGGGATGCAGCGGAATATCCTGCTAAGACAGAAGAGCCGAAGCCGTTGACAACGGATTGAACCAGCACCATACCTATTGATACGATTGATTGCTGCAATATTGAGGGAACTGCAATAACAATCATCTTTTTAAGTATTTGAGGATTAAACTTGCTTAGGTTTTTTGCATCTCCTTCATATAATTTCAATGTATTCATCAACACGGAAAAAGATATGACCGCCGAAATTCCCTGTGCAATAACAGTGGCTATGGCAACCCCTGCAACACCCATGTGCAGGACAATAACCATGTATAAATCCAAAATTACATTCAGCAACGATGAAAAAATCAAAAGGTACAAAGGAATCTTTGATTTTCCCAGCGCATTAAACACAGATGATAAAATATTGTACATAAACAAAAATGGCAGACCCATAAAATAAATCTTTAGATAAAGCACGGCATCATCAAAGATATTGGATGGTGTATTTAATAAAGTCAGCAAGGATTCCTTAGCAAGCATACCAAACGTAAATAAAATCATACTTAAAACAAAAAAGCTTATGAGTGCAGTATATATGGATGTCTTCATCTTTTCATATTCTTTCGCTCCTAAGAACTGGGAGATTATAACCGATGATCCAATACCGCCTCCAATTGCAATCATAATAAACACCGTAGTCAATGAATATGAAGCACCTACGGATGCAAGAGCCTCCTCACTCACAAATTTGCCTACAATAACTGAATCCGCCATATTATAAAACTGCTGAAAAAGATTGCCTATTATCATTGGCATGGCAAAAAACAAAAGTGATCTCCCGGGATGATCCTTCAGCATATTATATTCTTTCATTTCAAAACCTCTTTTCATATGTTAGAACTTAAAATTGCCATTAACAATTATCATACACTTAGTTTAATAAATCAAGGATGTTTTTAAAATAACGACCTATTAACTTTACACAATGATAATTTTTATACAGTCTTGAAAAGGCTTCCATTTTTCTGTATAATGTATCCATATCCACATTATAAAATTATGGAGGGAAAAAAGTATGAAGAAACGAGTAACAAGTTTAGTATTAGCAGCATTATTAATTCTAAGCAGTTTCAGCTTTGCATTCGCACAGGATGCAGAAACCACTAAAATTACTATTATTCACACTAATGACACCCATGCAAGACTTGAAGGGACTGCAACAGAAATAGGATTTGCAAAGATAGCTACCCTTATTAGGGAGGCTAAGGAAGCAAACCCTAATACATTGGTTCTTGACGCTGGAGACACTCTACACGGAATGCCGATTGTCAACATAAGCAAGGGCGAAAATGCCATAAAGATGCTGCAAGCTGCCGGGTATGACTACATGACTATTGGAAACCATGATTTCAATTATGGTAAGGAAAGATTATTGGAACTTAAGGATATGTCTAAAGTAGGTATGTTATCTGCCAATATTTTGGACGAAAAGGGTAAAACCTTGTTTACACCGTATGTTATAAAAGAAGTAGGCGGAGTTAAAGTAGGAATATTCGGACTTTCCACTCCTGAAACAGCATACAAAACAAGCCCTGCAAATGTTGTTGGCTTGACCTTTGAAGATCCTGTGAAGACTTCTGAAAAAATGGTTGCAGAATTAAAGGACAAGACCGATGTTATCATCGCTTTAGTACACCTTGGACTTGATGAGAGCTCTGAAATAACATCCAAGAAGCTCGCTGAAAAAGTAAAGGGAATCGATGTTATAGTTGATGGACACAGCCATACGACTTTAGAAACAGGTATGTTGGTAAATGATGTCTTGATAGCTCAGACAGGAAATTATGATAAAAACTTGGGATATGTTAATATAGAAGTACAAAAAGGAAATGTTGTTTCCAAGACATCTCAGCTGCTTGCAGCAGGTGCTGCGGCAAATACAGTTCCTGACCCCGAGTTAGCAAAGGCAATTGATGAAATTAAGGAAGCTAATAAAGCTGAACTTAGCAAGATTGTTGCAAAAACAGATATTTATCTTGACGGTGTAAGAGAAAATGTAAGAACAAAGGAAACAAACCTCGGAAATCTTTCTGCTGATGCTGTAAGAGCTGCATCAGGTGCTGATATAGGATTTGTAAACGGCGGGAATATCAGAATTGCAATAAACCCCGGAGACATCACATTTGGAATGGTTGCTGAGTTGTTCCCATTCGGAAATACTGTTCAGGTTAAGAAAATAACCGGCGAAGATTTATTGGCAGTGTTAGAGCAATCCGTAAGCGGATATCCTGCTGCACAGGGTGGCTTCCTCCATGTAAGCGGAATGGAATTCACATTTGATCCCGCTCAACCTGCAGGCTCAAGAGTTACCGAAGCAAAAGTTGACGGCGCTGCTCTTGACAAAGCTGCAGAATACACCGTCGCAATCAATGACTTCTTAGGAATAGGCGGAGACGGCTTTACAATGTTTGCAAAATATCCTATATATGCAGAATTCGGAACATATGAGGAAATATTTGCGGATTACTTAAATGCTAACGGAACTAAAGGAATCGAAGTATCAGGAAGAATTGCTGTAAAAGAAGCTGCTGTTGAAGAGCCTGCACCGGCTCCGCAACCGGAACCTGCACCAACTCCTGTGCCAACTCCCGCTCCACAACCAGCTCCTGCTCCCGAAGCTGAAGTTACATACATAGTTATATCCGGTGATGTATTATGGAAAATAGCTGAGAAGTACGGAACTACATGGGAAGCCCTGGCTAAATACAACAACCTTGCAAATCCTCACCTGATTATGCCGGGACAATCAATAAAGGTACCAAACAAATAACATATATGAATATTAAGCAATAAAAGAATACTCATGAAAAAGCTTGTCTTCTTCATGAGTATTTATTTTTATTTATTTATAATTGCTCTATTCATTCTACTTTTCATTACTGAGGACAAGCACAGTGAGCTCCGGCGGAGCCATAAACCTGAGTGGTATCTTGGTGGCGCCCAGGCCTATGTTGACATAAAGAAGTGTCTGCCTGTAATTGTTGAAGGAATACATACCCTCTGTATACTTTTCTCCCAGAGGCGGAAGAACATTCACAAACGGAAGGTTTACCTGACCTCCGTGGCTGTGACCGGCAAGAAACAAGTCAATATTGTATTCCAGCATATAATCCACTACATCCGGCTCGTGGCTCAGCACTATGTTATAGCTTCCCTCATCGGCAAGCCCCGCAAGTCTATCCCTTTCTGATACACCGAATATGGCATCATCCATTCCTGCAATATTTATGTTGTAATCTTCTAATTCAACCTTTTCATTCTTCAGAATTACAAAGCCGCTTTCCTCCATGATTTTGCCGTATATTCTTTCTGCCCCTCCTCCATAGTCATGATTGCCGTAAACGGCGTATTTGCCGAGAGGAGCATTTATACTGCCTAAGATTTCCCATATTTCATTTATATTTTCTTTATTTTCATCGATGTTGTACTCATCAATTAAATCACCTGTGAATACAACAATATCCGGATTTTCCTCATTTATTTTTTCTGCAATCTTTTTTAAATCCCGCATATCAAAGTATTCGGATATATGAGTATCGCTGAACTGAACTATTTTTAAACCCGGCGCATCCTCATTTATCCGCGAGCTCTTTATATTTTCATACTTTACAACTAAAAGATTGGGTTCCACAAATCTTGCATATATGTACAAAGCTCCTGCCATAAAAAACACAGCAAATAAAAAAGCAAATAATTTTTTCACGTCTTAACTCCTGAAATATTTCAGATAGTAGTATATCAAATTCGACAAAAAAAATAAAGCAAAACTTAACTTATTAGAATTTTATTCCTCTTCTAATTATTTAGAATGCTTTATTTTTAGTTTTCAAATCTACACAATTTTTGTTTCGTTTTCATCGCATTTGAAAAATTCTACATTATTTGTGACGATATCAATATAGTTAAATGATACGATTCTTTTCAGACCCTTGCTCTCAAATTGCACTGTAAAAACTGAAGGATATACATCTGTAATGACACCCTCTGTAATTACAGCAGCTTTTTTCCCTTTTTTTAATTTGAATTTGATTTTTTGTCCGACGCATTCCTCAACTAATTTTTTGACCCGTTCAATGGATTTCACCTTTATAACCACCTTCCGTTCAATATTTAATGAAAAGCAGGCAAAATTTATTTATTTAACTATATCTTGCCCGTAATAATAAAATTTATGTGCTTTTTCTTCGATTGCTTAAACTAATCTTCTGAAATCTAAAAATTTTAATTAATAATGGTATTATTCTTCTTGCAAATAACAAAGAAATGGAATATTATTATTAAGGCAATTAACATAAATATAAAGGAAGTGAAAGTAATGGACGAGGTCCCTACGGTCAAACAGCTGGATTGCTTAAAAAAACTGAATACTTCTCTGTTACTGGATTTTTTGCTGTCTTGGTAATAGAGAAAATCTATTATTATGAGGTGAAAAATGCTTGATATATTTAAAACAATTGATGATACCCTCTTTACACTGGCAGAGATAGAAGACGGAGCATGGATTAACCTGGTTAATCCTACACCAGAGGAACTGGACCGCATTGAAGAGGAGCTTTCTGTAGACAGAGGCTTCCTGATAGCTGCCCTTGACGAGGAAGAATCTGCACGTATTGAAGCAGAAGACAATCAGGTTCTTATACTTGTTGACACCCCTTATGTTGAAAAAAC
>DNNV01000039.1:0-5761 GCA_003497505.1 Clostridiales bacterium
TTTTTCAAATTGTAATTATTGGAAGATTTCTGCTCGTGCTATAATGGATTGCTTTTGTATTGAATTTATGACATAATTGAAATATATATGGAAGGAATGGTGATATTTATGAAAATGCTTATTGGAGGACAGAAAAAGGATTCTCTTGGAGGAAAGACAATAAATATATTTAATCCTGCCAGCGGAGAGTTAATTGATACAGTTCCGGATTCATCGTCAGAAGACCTTGATCTGGTGCTGAAGCACTCTATATCCGGTAAAAAAGTCTGGGGAGGCACTCCTCTTCATGAACGCTCAAAAATCCTGTTAAATTTCATTGATAAATTCAGTTTATACGTTGACGAGCTGGCGGAGCTTTTATGCAAAGAAACAGGGAAAAATATTAAGGAAGCAAGGCTTGAGGTTGCTCTTGTTCCCGTAATATTCAGACGATTTCTCGAGGGTGCCAACCACATGTATGGCATAACCCTGCCGGACAGCCAGCCCGGAGGAGAAAAAGACGTAATATTTACACGCAGAGAGTCACTTGGAACAGTAGTATGCATTATCCCTTTTAATTTTCCGTCCTCAACCTATGCATACAAGGTTGCTCCAGCCCTTGCGACAGGGAACTCTGTAATCGTGAAGCCGCCCTCAGACAACCCTCTTACCCTCATAAGGATAACTGAACTTCTTGTTGAATGCGGCCTACCGGGAGATGCTCTGCAAATTGTAACCGGAAGCGGATCTGTAGTTGGAAAATACCTTGTAGGCAGTTCTGATATTGATGCAGTGAGTCTGACGGGTAGCACAGCGGTAGGTATCGAAACTGCAAAACAGGCATCCGCAAATCTCCACCGTGTATTTTTAGAGCTTGGAGGCAATGATGCAATGATTGTTTTTGAAGACGGGGATATTAATCTAGCCCTTCAGGAAGCAATAATGGCCAGAATCACCAACTGTGGACAAATATGCATAGCAACAAAGAGATTTATTGTCCAAAATTCAATTAAGGATGATTTTACCAGGCAGCTTGTTGAAAGACTGAACCGATTGAAAATCGGTGATCCTATGGACTCGTCCTCTGATATGGGCTGCCTCATTAACGAAGCTGCTGCTGTCAAGGTTAAAGAGCAGGTTGAACACACATTGGAGCAGGGAGCTAAATGTGTGCTTGGAGGAAATATAATAAACAAGACATTCTTTGCACCCACAGTGCTTGCGGATGTAACTGCAAATATGGATATTGCCAAGGATATGGAGGTGTTCGGACCTGTATTCCCAGTAATAGGATTTGACACTCTTGAGGAGGCTGTTGAAATACATAATGCTTCTGTCTACGGACTAAACGGGGGCATAATCACAAAGGATACAAGCAAGGCTATGAAGATTGCATACAAGCTTGAGTGCGGCACTGTTGTATTGAACGGCAACGGACGATATAGACATCCTGATATTGCCTTCGGTGGATACAAGATGAGCGGCATAGGCAGAGAGGGCGTAAGTGCCACATTAGAAGAGCTCACTCAGGTAAAAACTATCGTAATGAAGGGAATACTCAGCTGATTATAATTGACTATATCCCTACGATATTGTAAAATAATATTAGGCAAAAAATTATAATTTTGGAGGTCACTATGGAAAAATTAATCATTACCGCATGCCTTACAGGCGCGGAAGTAACAAGGGCACAACAGCCAAATCTTCCTCTTACACCGGATGAAATTGCAGAAGCAGCATATCAATGCTACTTAGCGGGAGCATCAATGGTGCATATTCACGCAAGAGACGCGGAAGGAAACCCTACACAGGATTACGAAGTTTACAAGCAAATCAAAGAAAAAATCGAAGCTAAATGCAACATCATATTCCAGCCTTCAACAGGCGGAGCTGTATGGCACACACCTGAGCAGAGAATGCAGCCAATAGAGCTGAAGCCCGAAATGGCTACACTGAGCATGGGTACATGCAACTTTGGTGATGATGTGTTCATGAACACAGAAGAAAATATCAGAATATTTGCAAAGCGCATGAATGAGCTGGGAGTTAAGCCTGAGCTTGAGTGCTTTGAAAAAGGAATGGTTGACACTGCAATACGCTTTGCTAAAAAAGGAATAATCAACGGACCAATGCATTTCGACTTTGTTTTGGGAGTACCCGGAGCAATGGGCGGAGAACTGAGAGACTTAATGTTCATGATAGACTCCATACCTGAAGGTTCTACATGGACGGTGGCAGGTGTTGGAAGATACCAGCTTCCGCTTAACATAGCTGCTATAACGCTGGGTGGACACGCAAGAACAGGTTTTGAAGACAATGTTTATTATTCAAAAGGCCAATTAGCTACATCAAATGCTCAGTTAGTTGAAAGACTTGCACGCATTTCAAGAGAATTCGGACGTGAAGTTGCAACTCCTGACGAAGCAAGAGTAATATTGGGACTGAAATAATATAAATAAAAAAGCGCATACGCGCTTTTTTTATTGTTCTTCCATTGCCAGCTCAACCAGCTTCACAATCAAATCCCTGTATTCTATGCCGATTTTTTTCAGCATAGACGGATATCTGCTGAGATCCGTAAGTCCGGGTATGGTATTTATTTCATTCAGATATATTTCGTTATCGGGAGTAACAAACATGTCAACTCTTGACAAACCTCTGCATCCCAAAGCGCTATATGTTCTTCCTGCAATTTGCTTTGCCTGATTTTTCAACTCATCGCTGATTCGTGCGGGACAGTGTATCTTTGAATTATGCTGGCTGTATTTTTCAACATAGTCAAAAAAGTCATTTTTTGTGTCTATTTCATCCACTTCTCCAATTGTCAGTTCATCGTTACCCACTACCGCACAGCCTATTTCAAACCCCTCAATCATTTTTTCGATTATAATCTTTCTGTCTGACTGGAAGGCTTCCATTATTCCCTTTTCAAATTCCTCATAGTTCCTGATTTTGCTGATGCCTATGGATGAGCCGTTATTGGCCGGCTTTATGAACATAGGTACGGAAAACTTTTCAAAAGCTTCGTCGTAGAGCTTTTTGACATTGAGCCTGCTGCTGTTTACAGCAGATATGTAAGGAGCCATTTTTATTCCTGCATTCTCACATATAACATGTGTAAAGTGCTTATCCATACATACGGCAGATGAAGTCATATCGCATCCCACAAAAGGAATCGCCGCCATCTGACAAAGTCCCTGTATGGTTCCGTCCTCTCCATTTCTTCCGTGGAGAACAGGGAATATACAGTCTATCTCAATTTTTTCAAATGTTCCGTCAGTATTCAGCTTAACCAGTCCCTTAAAATCATCACCCATATTTAACAATACGGGACTGAGATTTCCTCTGCGCCAGGTATCGTCATTAATGCCGTCGGCACTTCCCTCATACAGCAGCCACTTGCCTTCCTGAGTTATTCCCACTAATGTTACTTCAAACAATTCATCAGGTACATTCTTGATTATTGCTGCGGCAGAATGCAATGAAACAGAATATTCATCGGATTTACCCCCAAACAGTATCGCCAGCTTAGTCTTCATGATTTACCTCCAGTGCTTTCAGTGTATTTGCTATATATTCAAGCTTTAAAAATCTCGAACCCTTTATTAAAATCCCACAGTTCTCGTTAATATATCTCTTCAGATATTCTGTGGCTTCTTCCTTTGTATCAAACTCAATAATGCTCCCGGTCGCAGAATTATCTATTGCACCTTGAGCTATATATTTTGCTTCCTGACCTATTGTGACAAGCTCATCAATCTTGTGTGATACAAGGTCCCTGCCCACATTGTAGTGCATGTCATGGCTCATTTCCCTGTAGCCAAGCATATCTCCCAGCACTACTATTTTTCTGTCAGCCTCTATCATTTCAAATATTTCAAGTGCAGCCTTTATGCTCACAGGATTTGACTTGTAGCAATCATTAAGAATGGTACATTTATTTATTTTTATAATCTCGTTTCTTAAACCCGTTTTTTCTATTTTCAAAAGCCCTTGACGTATTTCCTCAGGAGTCAAGCCAAGCTCTTCGGCCGCAAGTATTGCCGCCATAGCATTCAGCGCCTGGTGCCTTCCCAGCATGTCAGCATGAAGCTCCTCAAATCTTTCATCGCTTACTCTGAATGTTATACCATCTAAATCTTCCCGGAACTCTGTAAGATACAGGCTGTTTTCCCTATTTTCCCCGAATGTTTGCCTTCTTATGAGATCCCTTATTTCAGCGCTTTTGACGGTTTTTTCAATCAGCGGGTCATCCCCGAAGTAGACAAACAGCCCTCCGTCCTTTATTCCGTTTACTATATCAAGCTTTTCCTTTGCTATTTCATCTATGGATGCAAAATTATCTATGTGCACAAGACCAATGCTTGTGATTATTCCAACATCAGGCTGAACAAGACGTGTGAGAAAATCTATTTCACCGCCCTTTTCCATTCCCATTTCAATAACTGCAGCCTCGCAATCCTCATCAAGACTTAAAAGCGTATAAGGAACGCCTATTTCCGTATTATAGTTGCCCATGGTTTTTTGAGTTTTATATTTTTGAGACAATATGCCTGCAGTAATGTCCTTGGTTGATGTCTTGCCGTTGCTTCCTGTAACTCCCACAATCTTAACATTTAAACTGCTTCTGTAGTAAAAAGCCAAATCCTGAAGTGCTTTCACAGTGTCATCCACCAATATTACCGCAATATCTGACGGCGGATTAGGTTCGTCCTTATTCCACAGCGTCGCTGCAGCTCCATTTTTAATTGCATCGCCAATATAGCTGTGTCCGTTTACAGTAGCTCCCTTTATAGGAACAAACAGGCTGTTTTCCGATACCTTTCGCGAATCTATACTCACACCGCATATGTATCCATCAGAATCAGTCTTTCCCGCACACAACCCCTTTAAAATTTCAGCAGCATCTTTTATTTTTATATTTATCATTTTTTAACCTCTTCATCGGTTTATAAACTTAATTATATTGTAATTTTCTTTTATAATCAATAACAAAAATGCTCATATTATTAAGGCATTGGCAAATTGTCGCGTCAATTATAGAAAATTCACAAACATCGGAGCAAGAATTGCCGTAATAAAGCCTGATATGGCAATAGATAATCCGCTCATAGCTCCCTCTGCTTCTCCAATTTCAAGGGCCTTGGATGTTCCCAGAGCATGAGCTGCTGTTCCAAAGGAAAGCCCTACAGATATAGGATTTTTAATTTTTAAAAGCTTGCATATGCTTTCACCGGCAACATTCCCGAAAATTCCCGTAGCTATGATTACCGCAACCGTAATTACCTGTATTCCCCCAATTTCCTCTGAAACTGCAATTCCTATGGCAGTTGTGATTGATTTCGGAAGGATGCTGGCGTATATTTCATGAGGCAGACTGAAAAGTATTGAAAGTGCAAGCACACTGAACAGGCTTGTGAAAACTCCAGCTATTATTCCTGCTATTATTGCCTTGAAGTTCTTTTTCAGCAAATCAATTTTTTCGTACAGAGGTATGGCAAGGCACACCGTAGCAGGAGTAAGCAGGTAGCTTATATACTTCCCGCTTTGTATATAATCGCTGTATTTAACATCAAATGCGAGAAGTGTTATAATTGTCAGAACTATTGAAACCAGCATGGGATTCAAAATTTTCAGCTTAAGCTTCCTGCTGATGAATAAGCCCGCAAAATATCCCAAAAGGGTTACAGAAATGCCAAAATAAAGCGAGTTGCTCATAACCTCTTTCATTTACTCTTCCCCCCGTCTTTCGTTAATATATAATCGGACGTCTTGCCTGTCG
>DNNV01000039.1:5823-12814 GCA_003497505.1 Clostridiales bacterium
CATAACAAGAACCGTTGTAAACAATGAAATAAACACCAACGGCAGCAGCATGCTTGAGACATCACCCCATATGTCCATCATTCCTACTCCCGCAGGTACGAACATTACAGGCATTATATCAAGCAGAAAGCTTCCCGAGGGCTTCACCTGCTCCAGCTTTATAATTCCGGTCATAAGTCCTGCAAGTAGAATCAAAAGACCGTAAATGCTTGCAGGTATGGGCAACGGCAGAAGCTTATACAAGACTTCACCTAAAAATGTTATTACCAGAATAATCGTAACTTGTATCAAGTATTTCATCAGTTTCCCCTCTTTCCTTTCAAAAATAATATTTAGATTATATCACAATATTCATAAATAGTAACTAAAATATGCGCAATTTTTCAATTTACGTTCTTTGGCAAACGATGTGGATATTTTTATGCTCTATAACAAAATTTAAAATTGCCACATATACTAATATTACATAAGTCATATTTATTACCTTAGAGTAACATCATGAGTGTCACTATGACTCCTATAATAAAAGTTTAATTTGTGCTGCCGTATAAACAATTTTTAACAACAAAAAACCGCAGAAATGCGGTTTTTTACTTGCGACATTGCCGCAGGTTATTTTATATTATTTATTTTTCTCAATTGTTGCCATTGACCAATCTTCGTCCTGAGTGAAGTCTATTTTATATCCAAGTTTTTCAAAATCTCGTACCTTCACCATTGTTTTGCCATCTACCAGCACGCCAGTCATGTCTATTTTTTCGCTTCCTCTTACAACATATGCTTTTTTGCCTGCATCATCCCACTGAACATCCTCACCGAATGTTTCGCCAATGTATCTTAAAGGAAGATATACTCTGTCTTCTATTATAACATATGTCTGATAATCCCAGACATATTTGCCGTCTGCTCTGTACATGCTCACATCTGCTTTGTCTTCCGGCTCATACCAGCTGTACCAGCTTATTTCAATTGTTTCAACAGGATTGTACTTGTTTTCCAATACATTATACAGATTCTCAAGCTCTTCCACAGTTACTGTCTTCCCTGCAACAGGGTTCTTCTTAACTGTCTTTACTGTCATTTCAGACTTAGACTTGATATTTCCTGCAATAATACTGTCAAATACTAATTCGCCCTCAATGTTCTGCCCGTATACACTGCCTTTTTTGTATATTTCGCTCTTGATATAGCTTCTGTCAAGCATTTCAATAATCTCTTTTTGCCCGCCTGTTTCCATATATGCCGAAGCTGTGTCTATTGCACTATAGAAAGATTCTCTCATTCCCTCGAACTCTGCCATTACCTCAGCTGCTTCCACAGAGCCTTCCATTCCTTTAATTTCTATGGCAGCATATACTTTTTCAAGATATTTCATTGTTTCGTCAAATACTAATTTCTTATTTTCGCTTATATACTTAACAAGTCTCTCAGCAAATGTAACTGCACTTTCCGCTGTGAGTTCAACGGTATATCCGTTGCTTGTCTTTGTTATAAGCTTGGAATCAAATCCTTTAAATGCATTCTTTAAATATTCCTTTGCACTTTCTACCAGCACCGTATAGTCTTCCTTATATGAAAAACTTCCGTAAACATCATCCATCTCGGAAATAACTATGTAATCTGTATCCTTCAGCTCCTGGAGCAGCTTTTCAACAACCAACGGGCTGTACTCGTCTTCCCCAAACTCCTCCTGAAGTCTTAAAATCTCTGTTATTGCATTCTTTGAAATATAAATCGTATTGTCTGCAATTATCAGCTTAACCGGATCATTGTTTCCTTTTCCGTCAACCTTAACCTTAATATCCATGTTCAGGTACATTGCGTTAAGGTCCTCAATATTTGCATCTCCGCTGATTTCCATATCGATTTTAGAATTCTTTTCTCCACCTGAAATCACTTTGGAAATTTCAACTTGTGTTGAAGTTTTAAAGCCATACTGTTTAAGATTATTTATTTCACCTGACAAGTTAAGATAGCCAAGCTCGTTTACACTACATCCCGTAAGCATTGAGAATAGCATAAGTACTGCAATTAATAAACTGATTTTTCTTTTAATCATAATTCATCTCCTATCCTTATTCAAATAATTGCCTTTTCCATTATTTTACCACCTGCTGCAATGTATGGATATTACAAATTGAATACAAAAGCAGCTCCTTTCGGAGCTGCTCAGTTTTATATTTTAGTAATTCATCTGAGTCATTCTTACGTAGCCGTCATATCTGTCCTTAGCGTCTTTTTCTGCCTTGGCAAATAATTGTTCTGCTACCTCTGGGAATGAAGTCTTCAATGATGAGTATCTTACTTCGCCTTCAAGGAATTCTTTGAATGATGCTGAAGGAGCCTTGGAATCTAATGTGAATGGATTCTTGCCTTCTTCTTTCAGAAGAGGATTGAATCTGTACAGATGCCAGTATCCTGCTTCAACAGCTTTCTTTTCTCTGTCTACAGTCTTGCCCATTCCTACCTTGATACCGTGGTTGATACATGGAGCGTAAGCGATGATTAATGATGGTCCGTCATAGCTTTCAGCTTCTTTCAATGCTTTCAGGAACTGGTTCTTGTCAGCACCGATAGCAACCTGTGCAACATATACGTATCCGTATGTTGAAGCTATCATACCAAGATCTTTCTTCTTAACTCTCTTACCTGATGCAGCAAACTTAGCAACAGAAGCTGTAGGAGTTGCTTTTGAAGACTGACCGCCTGTATTTGAGTAAACTTCTGTATCAACTACAAGAACATTTACGTCTTCGCCTGATGCCAGTACGTGGTCTAATCCGCCGTATCCGATATCATATGCCCAGCCGTCTCCTCCGATTATCCACTGAGACTTCTTAACAAGGTAATCTTTTTTGTCTAATATATTCTTAATATCTTCTGCACATTCAGCACATGGAGCAAATCCGTTGAGCAGCGCTAAAACCTTATCTGATGCAGCTCTTGATAATTCGCCGTTTTCTCTTGTTGAAATCCACTCTGCAAATGCATCCTTCAATTCCTGAGGAGCACTTTTTTCCAACAAGCTTTCCATTGATATCTGGATTGAATCTCTAATCTGTCTAACTCCTGTTGCCATACCGAAGCCATACTCAGCATTGTCTTCAAACAGTGAGTTAGCCCATGAAGGTCCTCTGCCGTTTGCATCTTTTCTGTATGGTGTTGCAGGCGCTGAAGCTCCCCAGATTGATGTACATCCTGTAGCGTTAGCAATCATCATTCTGTCGCCGAACAGCTGAGTGATAGTCTTGATATATGCTGTTTCTCCGCAGCCTGCGCACGCGCCTGAGAACTCAAGATACGGCTGGCAGAACTGGCTTCCTTTAACAGACATTTTATCCATTAGGTTATCTTTTATAGTTACATTTTCAATTGCATACTTCCAGTTAGGAACTCCTGCAGGAACTTCTTCCGCGATTGGAGTCATTTCAAGAGCTTTGTTTCCTTTCTTGCCTGGGCAGATATCTGCACAGTTTCCGCATCCTGTACAATCCAATGGGCTTATCTGAATTCTGTATTCCAGTCCTTCTAAGCCTTTGCCTATTGCAGTGATTGTTTCGAATGAATCAGGAGCTTTTGCTTTTTCTTCTTCATTTAATAATGTAGGTCTGATAACTGCGTGAGGACATACGAATGCACACTGATTACACTGTATACAATGCTCAGGTAACCATTTCGGAACTTCAACAGCTATACCTCTCTTCTCGTATTCGGATGTTCCCTGTGGGAATGTTCCGTCTTCTCTACCGACAAATGTACTTACAGGTAATGCGTCGCCTTCCTGTCTGTTCATAACGTCAACAACATTTTTAACGAATTCAGGTTTTTCATCTTCTCTGTATGGTATTGCCAATCCGCTGTTTGCATCTGAATCAACGGCATTTTTCCATGATTCAGGAATTTCTATCTTAACTAATTCAGAAATACCTTTCTGAACAGCTGCCTGGTTCATATCAACGATAGCATCGCCTTTTTTACCATATGATTTAACTATAGCCTGGTTCAAGTATTCAACAGCATCTTCAACAGGGATAACATTAGCCAATTTGAAGAATGCAGACTGAATAACCATGTTTGTTCTGTTGCCAAGACCTAAATCATTAGCAATCTGAGTAGCATTGATTGTGTAGAAGTTAATTTCTTTTTCTGCCATGTATTTCTTATACTTAGCAGGAAGGTTAGCTTCTAATTCATCTTTTGACCAGATTGTATTTAACAGGAATGTGCCGCCCTTTTTAAGTCCTGACAAAACATCATATTTTGCAACATATGATTGCTGTGACAATGAAACGAAGTCAGCCTCATCTATTAAATAAGTTGATCTGATTTGTGATTTACCAAATCTTAAGTGCGATACAGTAACACCGCCTGATTTCTTTGAGTCATATGAGAAATATCCTTGAGCATACATATTAGTATGGTCTCCGATAATTTTTATTGCGTCTTTATTAGCTCCTACTGTACCGTCTGAACCAAGACCCCAGAATTTACATCTAACTGTTCCAGGAGCTGATGTATTTACAACCTCAGGAGTTTCAAGAGAAGTAAATGTAACATCGTCAACGATACCGATAGTGAAGCCTGTTTTCGGTTTATCTTGCTTTAAGTTGTTGTATACTGCAAATATCTGTGCAGGAGTAGTGTCTTTTGAACCAAGACCGTATCTTCCACCAACTATAACAGGCTGTTGCTCTCTGTCATAGAATAATGATTTAATGTCCAAGTACAATGGCTCTCCTACTGAACCATGCTCTTTGCATCTGTCAAGCACTGCTATTTTTTTAACAGTCTTAGGCATAACATCAAAGAAATATTTTGAAGAGAAAGGTCTGTAAAGATGTACTATAACTATACCTACTTTTTCTCCCTTAGCATTTAAGTAATCAATTACTTCTTCTGCTGTTTCAGTAACTGAACCCATAGCAACTATTATGTTTTCAGCATCTGGTGCTCCGTAATAGTTAAATGGCTTGTATTCTCTTCCTGTTATCTTTTCAATTTCTTTCATGTATTCAGCAACTGCGTCAGGAACAGATTCATAGAATTTGTTTGAAGCTTCTCTTGCTTGGAAGAATATATCAGGATTCTGTGCTGTTCCTCTTGTTACAGGATGTTCCGGATTTAATGCTCTTGCTCTGAATTCATTGATAGCATCCTTGTCAACTAATTTTGCCAAATCTTCATAGTCTATAACTTCGATTTTTTGTACTTCATGAGATGTTCTGAAACCATCGAAGAAATGTACAAAAGGCACTCTTGTTTTAAGTGTTGCCAAGTGAGCAACTCCGCCTAAATCCATTGCTTCCTGAACACTGCTTGAAGCTAACAGCGCAAATCCTGTTTGTCTTGCTGCCATAACGTCTGAATGATCACCGAATATTGACAATGCGTGTCCTGCAATAGCTCTTGCTGAAACATGGAATACTGCCGGCAATAATTCTCCTGCTATTTTATACATATTAGGAATCATCAGCAATAATCCCTGTGAAGCAGTATATGTAGTTGTTAAAGCACCTGCCTGCAATGATCCGTGAACAGCTCCAGCAGCTCCACCCTCTGATTGCATCTCTACAACTCTTACAGTTTGTCCAAAAATATTCTTTTGTCCATGTGCCGCCCACTCATCAGCAAGTTCGGCCATAGTAGAAGAAGGTGTTATCGGGAAAATAGCCGCAACATCCGTAAAGGCATATGAGACATACGCTGCAGCGGTATTTCCGTCCATAGTTTTCATAACTTTTGACATTATATATCCTCCTATATAATTATTAGTTTATAATGTATACATTAAAAAATAATGTTGTAACTCATACACAATAGATTATATCCCAAAGCAAAAATAAATGCAACAATAAAAATTGTATAGAGTCAATACAACCTATTTGCTAAGATTCTTTTTCAATTATGTATTTATTGATAATATAAACATCTTAAGGATTTTAATACATCTTTTCTGAAAATTAACTCACAAAAAAGCTCTTTATTTTTGCAAGTTTAATTAATAAAGTTTCAAACTAATTCAAGCTATCTTGTGAGATTACGAAACCTTTTGTTGTATGTCTCAAGCGGATTGTAACCAAGAAGCTTCTGCCTGTAGTTTTTAGCTGCCACTTCAATTATGGCAGACATATTTCTTCCCGGCCTCACGGGAATTACAACCGTAGGAACCTTTATGCCCAATATGTCCGTGTAATCTTCATCCGTTCCTATTCTGTCATATTCCTTATTTTCATCCCACAGCTCCAGCTCAATTACTATCTCCACGAATTGCTCAATCCTTATGGAGCCTACGCCAAACAAATGCTTTATATCGAGTATGCCTATACCCCTTATTTCCATTAGGTGCTGTGTGAGCTCCGGGCATGTTGCTTTAAGTCTGTTATCCAACTTCTTTATAATAACGGCATCGTCCGCAACCAACCTGTGTCCTCTGTTTACGAGCTCCAATGATGTTTCGCTTTTACCTATTCCGCTTTTTCCTTTTATGAGCACGCCTACCCCGAATACCTCAAGACATACTCCGTGAATAATTGTCTCCTCCGCTAATTCTTCTTCCAAAAAATTAATCAGCACATTCTGCAGCTTATCTGTTTTCTGAACAGATGTAAACAACGGTCGATTGTATTTTTTCGCATAATAAATGATATCTTCATCAACAGCCATTTCGTTTGCAATTATAAGTGCCGGTATGGGAAAGCTGAAAAACTTGTCCAGTCTCTGCATCCTCACATCATCATCAAGAGTTTTGAGATAAAACATTTCAGCTTTACCCATGACCTGTACTCTTTCAAAAGAAAACCAATCAAAATATCCCGCAAGCTGGAGACCGGGTCTTATTATTTCCGGAGTATAAATCCTTGACTGCACATCCTCCGGATAATAAACAGCCTCTAAATTCATATAGCTAACTAAATCCTCAAGTTTTACGTACTGCATAATTACCCCTCTGATCCTTTGTTATTATCTTTGTTATTTCTAAAATAATTATATA
>DNNV01000208.1:0-6488 GCA_003497505.1 Clostridiales bacterium
GAATGTAGGTGACATTTCTATTAGGAGCATCAACGGAAAATACGAAGTTAAAAACAATGTAGGAAGTATAGACATTAAAAATTCAAAGGCCTCTTATAACTTACGAACAAATGTCGGTGAAATAATGGTATCTGAAGCTGCTGCATACGGCAACTCCGAATTTACTGTAAATACAGGCGACATAAAAGTTTCTCTGAATGATATAAAAGACGCGAAAACCATAAAAGCTTCAACCGATGTTGGAGATATTAATATTGATATCCCCAATAATTCAAGCTATGAGGCCGTAATAAATGAGTTTATGGAAAAGGAAAAAACTATATCCAATGATGACAAAGATACAAAAATTACAGTCAGAACCGGAGTAGGAAGTGTAAAGTTCAATTAAATATTATTTTAAAGATGCATTCATGTGCATCTTTTATTTTTCCTCTTTTTCGGTAAAACATCGAAATTGAATAAATTGTTGGCATAGACTCCACTTTCCCGTTTAGCATATGCCATACAGTGGTATAATTAATATAATACAGGATTTTCCTTTATACGCCCTGAATAATGTTGTATAATATATATATCTTTTCTCATAAAATTTCTGAAAGGTCGCATGCTATGAAAAACAAAAATGAACTTCCGTCTTACCTGTTTCATCAGGGCACGAATTACTATTCATACAAATTGCTTGGAGCTCACATCGCAGAAGATAATTCCGGCACTTTTTTCAGAGTTTGGGCACCTAAAGCAAAAAATGTACATGTTGTCGGAGACTTCAGCAGCTGGCAGAAAAACAGCTCTTGCAAAATGCACCTCATAAGCACAGGAGGTGTGTGGGAGGTTTTTATACCCCAGATACAGGCGGGACAGCTTTACAAATATCTTATTGAGACAGCAAAAGGCCAGGAAATCTACAAATCAGATCCTTTCGCCTTTTCATCACAGACTCAGACTGAAACCGCTTCTATTGTATGCAACATAAGCAATTATCACTGGAGAGACGGAAGCTGGATGGATTTTAAGAAATCGATAAACTTATATAGCTCTCCCCTAAACATTTATGAATTGAACATGGCTTCATGGCGAAAAAAAGAGGATGGCAATTTATATACATACAGAGAAATAGCTCCCGAGCTTATAAAACATGTTAAGGAGCACAGCTTTACACACATAGAGCTCATGCCTGTAATGGAATATCCCTTTGACGGCTCCTGGGGATATCAGGTTTCAGGATATTTCGCACCCACCAAACGTTTTGGCCAGCCGGATGATTTGAAATATTTAATTGATGAGTGCCATATGAACGGCATAGGCGTTATCTTGGACTGGGTTCCCGCTCATTTCCCAAAGGATGCCCACGGCTTGTATATGTTTGACGGGAGCTGCCTATATGAATACGACAAAGAATGGCTTAGAGAAAATAAAGGCTGGGGAACACACAAATTCGATTACGGAAAAACAGAAGTGCATTCTTTTCTTATATCGAACGCCATATTCTGGATAGAAGAATATCATGCAGATGGCTTAAGGGTTGATGCTGTAAGCTCGATGCTGTATCTTGATTATGATAAAAAACCAGGAGAATGGGTTCCGAACATATACGGAGGAAACGAAAACCTTGAGGCGATTGAATTTATAAAAAAACTTAATGAGACCGTGTTCCGCCTGCACCCCCATACCATGATGATTGCCGAGGAATCAACCGCATGGCCCATGGTTACCAAGCCTGTGTATTTGGGAGGTCTGGGCTTTAACTTCAAATGGAATATGGGATGGATGAATGACATCCTTGAATATATGGAAACCGATCCATTCTTCAGAAAATATAAACATAAAAATATAACATTTTCTCTGCATTACGCATTCAGTGAAAACTTTATACTCCCTTTGTCTCACGATGAGGTTGTTCACGGCAAAAAATCTATTTTGGGGAAAATGCCCGGACCATATGAAGAAAAATTTGCAAGTGTTCGGGTACTTCTTGCTTTCATGATGGCGCATCCCGGAAAAAAGCTTAATTTCATGGGATACGAAATCGGACAGTTTGCAGAATGGGACCACAGCAAAGAAATTGAATGGTTTATGTTAAATTATGAATATCACAGAAAATTAAACATATATATTAAAGTCTTGAATGATTTTTATCTTAACAATTCGGAACTTTGGGAAATAGATTACTCCTGGGACGGCTTCAAGTGGATTTCAAATGACGACTATGAGCAAAATATAATTTCCTTTAAAAGAATAAATAAAAGCGGAAACGAACTGATTGCAGTTGTTAACTTTTCCTCCACGGAAAGGCATCAATATATGATTGGTGCCAACGAAGGTACATATACGGAAGTTTTCAACACTAATGCCTCAGAATTCGGGGGTACCGGCTCGGGAAATCACAGCACTATTGTTTCGTCAGGTGGATCAATCCACGGCTACGATTCACATATATCCCTTACCGTGCCGCCTTTATCGGTGATTTTCTTAAAAATGGATAAAAAGAACAAGATTAACAAAACGGGAGGTAGAGTTTATGAAATTAGCTAAAAAAGAATGTGTGGTCATGCTCCTTGCAGGTGGCCAGGGGAGCAGGCTCGGTGAGCTTACAAAAAAAATTGCCAAGCCGTCAGTACCATTTGGCGGAAAATACCGAATAATAGACTTTCCTTTATCAAACTGCGTTAATTCCGGTCTTGATACAATCGGAGTATTGACGCAGTACCAGCCGCTTGTTTTAAATTCTTACATAGGAGACGGCAAGTCCTGGGATTTAGACAGAATGAACGGCGGCATTCAAATACTTCCCCCTTATCAGAGAGTCGGTGATTCCGAATGGTATTCGGGAACTGCAAATGCAATTTATCAAAATATCGACTTCATTGATATGTATGACCCTGAGTATGTTTTGATTCTTTCGGGAGACCACATTTACAAGATGGACTATTCATTGATGATTAACTATCACAAGGAAAAAAATGCAGACTGCACAATCTCTGTAATTGATGTCCCCCTCAAAGAAGCATCAAGATTTGGCATATTGAGCTCAGATGGTGATGGGAGAATTGTAAATTTTGAGGAAAAACCGAAAAAACCCAAAAGTACAAATGCCTCAATGGGTATATACGTATTCAATTGGAACAAGCTTAAAGAATATCTTGAAATTGATGATAAAAACCATGGCTCAACAAAAGATTTCGGCAAGGATGTAATACCTTTGATGCTCAATAAGGGCGAAAAATTGTACTCCTATGAATTCAAAGGGTATTGGAAGGATGTCGGAACCATAGATTCTCTTTGGCAGGCAAACATGGATCTACTTGGAGACAGCGGTTTTGACCTGTCCGGAAACTGGGTTATCTATTCGAGGCATGCAGAGAGACCGCCTCAATACATAAGTGGCAACTCATCGGTGAAAAATTCCATCGTTTCTGAAGGCGCAGTAATATTTGGTACAGTTGAAAATTCAATAATTTTTTCCGGTGTAAATATAGGAGAAGGTGCGGTTGTAAGGGATTCAGTGGTTATGGCTGATGTTGAAATCAAAGAAAACTCCGTAATAAACAATTCAATAATTGATGAAGCTGTTGTAATAGGACCAAATCTCAAAATAGGCACTCCCAAGGACGCAAATTACGGTATAACCGTAATACCGCGGGAAAGTGTTATAAACAACATGCAGGAGGTGTAATATGAATGCTTTAGGAATTATATTTTCAGATATGCAGGACTGGAGCATGACGGAGCTTGCTTCACACCGTTCATTGGCAGCCGTACCTTTTGGCGGAAGATACAGACTTATTGACTTCCCCCTATCCAATATGGTAAATTCGGGAATGAATAAAATATGCGTGATTACCAGGAGCAATTACAGATCCTTAATGGAGCACATAGGTTCCGGAAAGGATTGGGATTTATCAAGAAAAAAAGGCGGTATACTCATATTTCCTCCCTATGCTATGGGAGAAAATCACGGTCTTTTTCAGGGAAGGCTTGATGCCTTAAAAAGAGTGCTGGATTACATTTCATCCTCTAAAGAAAAATATGTCATAATGTCAGACTGCGATATGATTTATAATATAAATTACAACGATGTAATACGGTATCACGAAGAAAAAAACTCAGATATAACGGCTGTATACATAAAGGTACCCGTGGAAAAGAAATGCTCGGTTCATAAAATATTATATGAATTTGACAGCGAAGGAAGAGCTGACGATGTGTTGGTATATCCCGTTACCAGCGGCGTTCACAACGTAGGTCTGAACACATGGGTCATGAACAAGGATTTTTTGGAGTCGGTAATATATGATGCTATAGCAAGGAATTACAAGGATTTCAGCCACGATGTGCTCGCGAGTAAGGTTTCGTCCTTAAGAATTTACGGTTATGAATACGACGGCTATTTCGCGCACATAGATTCACTGCAGAGCTACTACGATAATAGCCTTGGGCTGCTGAACAAGGATAATCTTCAAAAATTGTTTTATTCAAAAACCGGACCCATTTACACAAAGACAAAGGATTCATCGCCTACTAATTATTGCAAGGATGCAAATGTTAAGAATTCTCTCATAGCAAGCGGATGTACAATAGAAGGTACTGTTGAGAACAGCATTATATTCAGGGGAGTTCGTATCGGCAAAAATGCCGTTGTTAAAAATTCAATAATTATGCAGCACGGAGTTATAGGAGAAAATGCACGACTTGACTCAATTATAACCGATACATATGCACAGGTGACAAATGACAGAGTCCTCTTGGGATATTCCAACTGTCCGTTTTTCATCAAAAAATTCTCAGTTGTATAGGAGGAGCAATGAGTAAAATGAAGGTTCTTTTCGCGGCTTCCGAAGCCGCTCCATTTATTACAACAGGCGGACTGGGAGAAGTGGCAGGCTCACTTCCCAAGGCCCTAAAATCAAAATATGGAAATGACATGGATATAAGAGTAATTCTCCCCCTTTACCAAAGCATTGCCGAAAGAAACGGATTTGAGTTTGTAGGCAAGACAACTGTACCTTTGGCATGGAGGCAGCAATACTGCGGAGTATTTAAAAAAACCGTAAATGATGTTACATATTATTTTATAGACAATGAGTACTATTTTAAAAGAAATGATTGCTACGGCCATTTTGATGACGGCGAACGATTTGCCTTTTTCTCAAAAGCCGTCCTATTTATCCTGCCCATGCTTGGATTTATCCCAGATATAATCCACTCAAACGACTGGCAGACGGCCCTTGTCCCTGTTTACCTTAAGACCATTTATTCAAGCTCTGCAGATTACAATAATATAAAGACAGTTTTTACAATCCACAACATAGAATACCAAGGAATTTACGACATGGGCATTGCGGAGGACGTATTTGGTATTTACGGAAATGAAAAATCAATTGTAGAATTTAACAATTCCATAAACCTGCTAAAGGGCGCATTAGAAACCTGCAGCATTATAAGCACTGTAAGTGAGAGCTATTCAAGAGAGATACTTGATGATTACTATGCTCACGGTCTTGCCTCAATAATAAATAAAAATGTACATAAGGTTAAAGGAATTTTAAACGGAATTGATACAGATTTTTACAATCCTAAAACAGATGCTGCATTATTTGAAAATTACAACGTAAATAATATTCAGAACAAATATGCAAATAAAACAAATCTTCAGCTATTAGCAAATTTGCCCCAGGATGAAAATGTTCCTGTTATTGCTGTGATTTCAAGGCTTGTAAAGCACAAGGGTTTTGATCTTATAATAAACGGAATCGAGGAAATACTGAAGGAAAAGGTGCAGTTTATAATTCTTGGAAAAGGCGACCGAAACTATGAGCTGCGTTTCAAGGCTCTTCAGGATATCTACCACGATAAAATTGCCGTAAGAATAGATTTTAATCCCGACCTTGCCAGAAAGCTATATGCCGGTGCAGACTTTCTTTTAATGCCGTCCATAAGCGAGCCCTGCGGAATTGCACAGATGATTGCTTCCCGTTACGGCACAGTTCCCATCGTCAGAGAAACAGGCGGACTTAAGGATTCTATAAAGGATTGCAGCCTTGGCTCCGGGAACGGTTTTACATTCTATAACCAAACTCCTCAGGAGTTAGCAAATACAGTCAGAAGAGCTCTGCAGGTTTATGAGGACGAAGAAAATTTCAGAAAACTTGTAGAAACTGTCATGTCTGTGGATTTCAGCTGGGAAAAATCTGCTGAAAAATATCATGACATGTATGAAGACACACTATAGGAGAAAACAATGTTGGAATCAAAAATAGATTCGAGGCTCATCAATTCACTTGTAGATGAGGAAATTTCACACTATTGGAATATAGTACCTGAAAGTGCTAACTCAAATCAGGTATACAGAGCCTTGTCTACTGTTATAAGAGATATTCTTCTTGATAAGCGCAACTGTTTTATAAATGAGGCAGATAAAGACAGCCGGAAGCAGGTATATTACATATGCATGGAATTCCTGACAGGGAAATCTCTTCGAAATCATCTAT
>DNNV01000208.1:6547-15246 GCA_003497505.1 Clostridiales bacterium
ATCATCTATGCAACCTGAATATAGAAAAGGAAGCCTCCGAAGCACTTAAAAAATACAACATTTCATTGGATGAGCTTTATGATATTGAGAAGGACCCCGGCCTTGGAAACGGAGGCCTCGGAAGACTTGCAGCCTGTTTTATGGATTCGCTTGCAACTCAGAATTATCCTGCAACAGGTTATTCCATAAAATACGAATTCGGTCTTTTTAAACAAAAAATCATTGATGGATGGCAGACAGAACTTCCGGATGACTGGCTGAAAACATCCGATGTATGGCTTATTCCTAAAACGGAAGAGCGTGTAATCGTTAAATTTGATGGAAAAATCAGAGAAGAGTGGACTGAGGGAGGACTGAAAATTCATTACGATTATCCCACAGAAATAGATGCCATTCCTTACGATATGTTTATATCCGGATTTGAAAGCAAGGGTGTAAGCCTTCTGAGGCTTTGGGAATCAAGAAGTCTCCACTCAATTGATATGAACCTGTTTTCCCAAGGAGATTACATACGTGCCCTGTCTGAGGATTCCATGGCCGAGGCCATATCAAAAGTATTGTATCCTGCCGATAACCACAACGAGGGAAAAATCCTCAGACTTAAGCAGCAATACTTTCTTGTTTCAGCCTCTGCTCAGGACATTGTCCGCAAACATCTTAGAAAATACAGCACTATTGACAACTTTAGCGAAAAGGCTGCGATTCATATTAATGACACTCATCCTGCTCTCATTGTACCCGAGCTCATGCGTATTTTTATGGATGATTACAATTATTCGTGGGAGCAAGCGTGGAAAATAGTGTCTGATACGGTTTCCTACACCAACCACACTGTACTGACCGAAGCTCTGGAAACCTTTGATATTGATATTATAAAAAACAAGCTTCCGAGAATTTATATGATAATAGTTGAAATAAACCGACGATTTTTACAGGAGGCTTCATACAAGTACCTCGGTGACTGGAACAAGGCTCTGCAAATGTCAATATTCGGATATGACAAAATAAATATGGCCAATCTTTGCATCATAGGAAGCCACTCCGTAAATGGTGTGGCCAGTCTTCACACGGACATACTCAAGAGGACAGTATTCAAAAATTTCTATGAATACAGTCCACATAAATTCCTTAATGTAACAAACGGCATAACACCAAGACGATGGCTGAACCAAGCTAATCCGATGCTTAAGAATCTGCTGGATGAGCTGCTTGGAATATCATATAGCTTCAATGCGGACAAATTATTCGAACTGAAAAAATATGTAAACGACAAAAATGTATTGGATGAGTTAGATAAAATAAAATACAGCAATAAAAAACGCCTTGCTGAATATGTCATGAAAGACAGTCACAACATTCTCAACATTGATTCAATATTTGATGTTCAGGCGAAAAGACTTCACGAATATAAGAGACAGCTTTTAAACGCTCTCAGAATTATAAGCCTGATTATTGATATAAATGAAGGAAACACAGTCAATATAGTACCTGAGACTTTTATATTTGCCGCAAAGGCCGCTCCGGGATACTTTCGTGCAAAAGAAATAATTCAACTAATATATTCTTTAAGTGATTACATAAATAAAAACACCTTTATAAAGAAATATATAAATATTGTATTTTTAGAAAATTATTCTGTATCACTGGCGGAACTGCTGATTCCCGCGGGTGAGCTCAGCGAACAAATTTCACTGGCAGGAAAGGAAGCAAGTGGAACAGGCAATATGAAGTTCATGCTGAACGGTGCCCTTACAATAGGAACATACGACGGTGCCAATGTTGAAATGATTAGCCAGGTTGGAGAGGAAAATTTTTTCCTGTTCGGCATGAAGGACTACGAAGTCGAAAGTTTATGGAGTCGCGGATACTCTTCAATCCAACATTATCAGAAAAGTATCAAGCTGCGAAAAATAATAGACTTTCTAAACAAAGGCTTCGGCGGAAAAACCTTTGAGTCCATAAGCAAGTACTTAATAGGCGGAGAGACGGTGGGTGATCCATATATGTGCTTTGCGGACTTCGACAGCTATA
This sequence comes from Clostridiales bacterium, assembly GCA_003497505.1. Classification (GTDB taxonomy): domain Bacteria; phylum Bacillota; class Clostridia; order Tissierellales; family Sedimentibacteraceae; genus Sedimentibacter. Next base: position 8,579 of record DNNV01000208.1, read on the forward strand.
TTGCGGTTCACGGCAAAGCATCATCTTTATATTTCAATGATAAGATTAAATGGAATCAGATGTCCTTAATGAATATTGCATGCTCAGGAATGTTTTCTTCCGACAGAACAATAAGAGAATATGCTGATAAAATATGGCATATAAAACCTGTATAATCAAACATAACGGAGATGCGGAAAAATAAGCCGCATCCTTTATATTAATTATATGAATACAAGAGGTCACTATGTATATATTTGACAATCAGTCCGAGTTTCACAGATATCCTCAGGGAGGAATCATGTGTGGACATGAAATTCAACTTAAGATATATGTTAAAAAAAGCTCAACCTTAGTTCCCTCTATACTCATTGAAAAAAGAAACAATTATGACAATATCTTTTATAGTGAAATTTCAATGAAATGGACAGGAACAGAAAAGGGTTATGATTTATATACATGCCTTTTTACAATTAATAAAGAGGGTCATTATTTTTATTCTTTTGTATTAAAAGATAATCCGGCAGATAAAAATACGCTTGAATCTATACATATCAGCTCATCTCAAAAATATGAGCTAATCATACATAGCACGGATTATTCTACACCCAAATGGATAAGTGGAGGCATAATTTATCATATTTTTGTTGACCGATTTTACAGAACTACCGCCCTTAAGAAACCTCACCCCGCAAATTCTGCTATAGAAATAAGAAATGATTGGGGTGGAACTCCTCACTATCTTCCCGATGAAAACGGTAAAATTAAAAATAACGATTTCTTTGGAGGAAATTTGAAGGGCATAGAGGAAAAACTCCCTTATTTATCGGAGCTCGGGGTAACAGTGCTTTACCTTTCTCCCATATTCGACGCCTACTCAAATCACAAATATGACACGGGCGATTATTTTACAATTGACCCCATGTTCGGAGACGAAAACTCCCTTACAGATTTGTGCTCACATGCAGAAAAATTAGGAATACATATAATTTTAGATGGTGTTTTCAGCCACACGGGAGCAGATAGCATTTATTTCAATAAATATGGCAACTACAGTTCAACAGGCGCCTACCAGAGCATGCACTCTCCCTACTACGACTGGTATTTCTTCAATAGATGGAACGATGACTATGAAAGCTGGTGGGGAATTTCCACACTTCCAACCGTAAATAAGGACTGCAAAAGCTATGTTGATTTTATTGCGGGGAAAGACGGCGTGCTGAAACACTGGCAGAAAAAAGGTATTAGGGGATGGCGCCTTGATGTAGCAGATGAGCTTCCTGACGACTTTCTTGAGAGCCTTAGGAATTCGGTAAAGAGCCGGGACCATGAAGCGTTTATCGTGGGTGAAGTGTGGGAGGATGCCTCAAATAAATTCTCATACGGCATACTTAAAGAATATTTCCTTGGAAATCAGCTGGACTCTGTGACCAATTATCCCCTGAAAGACGCAATTATTGAATATGTTAGAACCGGTGATTGCAGTATACTGAATTACACCATAAACTACATAATCGAAAAATATCCTCCTCAGACGATTAGCTGCCTCATGAATATTTTAGGCACTCACGATACGGCAAGAATACTAACGGTTTTAGGCTCTGAAAAAACACCTGAAAGCAGAATAGAACGGGCAGAGTATAAGCTAGACAACGAGGAAAAATGGAAAGGTGTACAGCTTCTCAAAATAGCTAGTCTTCTTCAATTTACCTTGCCGGGAATACCCTGTATTTATTATGGTGATGAAGCAGGAGTTGAGGGATTTGAAGACCCATTCAACAGAGCATGCTTTCCTTGGGGTAATGAAAATGCTGAAATTATAAACCACTATAAATTTTTGTCAGTTCTAAGAAAAAGTAAGTTGTTTGCAAACGGAAAATACAAAAATGTCATAAATGACAAGGAGGTATTTGCATTTGAAAGATACGATGAGTGCGAAAGAATAATTATTGCAGCAAATATGTCCGAGGAGGATGTTACATTAAATATTGCTGAGAGCATGGTGCATTATCCCTCTGGAAAAGCAGGCAGAACCTTTACACTGAACAGCAGAGATTACCTGATACTGAATAAGACTATACAAAATAATAACAACCATCAATATTAGTACAAAATCCAGCCGGATTTTGTACTTTTTTTATGCCCAAATTCTTTTGTGAGCGAGACTGTGATTTTTACGTTACAAAAGAATTACAATTGAATAATTCACTTGACTTTTTTATTCTACAAATGTAAAATAAGAAAAAACAAAACGAAATATGGGAGAAAAGCATGGATAAAATAAAAAGACTGCCGGAGAGCGAACTTGATATAATGATGATTATTTGGGAAAGCAACGAAGCTGTTACTTCAGCTTATGTTATGGAAAAACTGCCTGAGGAAAAGAAATGGGCTACCACAACAGTCCTTAATTTTCTGGCACGTTTGGTGGACAGAGGCTTCCTGGAAATTACAAAGCAGGGAAGGGTGAACTACTACAAACCGCTGATAGACGAAAATGATTACCTGCAGCAGGAAAGCTGTACCTTCCTGAAAAAAATGCATATGGGTTCATTGAAGAGCTTTGTGGCATCCCTGTATGACGGCTCGGCAATAAGTATGGAAGACCTTGAAGAACTTAAAAATTATGTTGAAGAAGTTTCCAAAAAAGAATAGTGAGGAATAATATGGCTGAGATGTTTTTCAGTGTATTAACAATATCGATAAGCATGACACCCATAATTGCTGTCATGATTGTTCTTACTCCAATACTAAATAAAATTTATAAGTACGGCTGGACATATTGGCTGTGGCTTGGTATTTCCCTGAGGCTGGTAATGCCGTTTTCTCTCGGTGTTATTTTTCCGTTTCAAATTAAGCTGCCTGTATCAGTATACCCCTCTCCGACCAATACTGCAAACGGACATACATCAGCTGCAGATAATTTAGTCAGCTCGGCAGGTGCTTCCGGCTTTAATCTGAATATATTTGAAATTATGGTATTGATTTATCTTATTGGTGTCATCACATTCATGATGTTTAATTTAATAAATTATGTAATATTCAGAAAATATGTTAAAAAATGCAGCAAAAGTGTATCAAAAGAAATCATCGAAACTGCTTCCGAAGTATGCAGTGCTTATGGAATAGGCACAAGAAGACAAAATATAGACATTCGCCTTTGCAAAAAAATAACAGGGCCGATGGTGGTAGGAATTTTCAAACCAATGCTGCTGATTCCAAGAGAAGATTACGACTACATAAAGAGGAAAATGATTTTAAGTCATGAGATTATTCATATAAAGCGATATGATACGGCATATAAATTTATGCTTCTCATAGTATGCTCCATTCACTGGTTCAACCCTTTTGTACACATAATGTGCCGAAGGGCAAATGACGACCTTGAGGTTTCCTGCGATATCAGGGTTTTAAAAGATGCAAGCGTAGAGGAGAAAAAAATATACAGCTACATGATCATCGATATTGCTTCCCAAAGCCGTGCCGTCAGGTTACCTGCGCTGTTTATGGGCTTCGGAAACAAAAAAACCGGCTTGAAATTACGCATTAAAAACATATTTGGCCCCTCTTCTAAAAGGGGCGGACACACTGTGCTTGTCATGGCACTCCTTATTGTACTGTTTTTTGGAACGGCTGTGCAGATAGGATACCCAGTAGCAAGCGGACAGGAAATTACAGTCTCGCCGGTTCCCCCACATACCCCTGACAATATGACTCATGGAGATAATACTGTAAATCCAAATGATGATGCAGATAAAGACACCAGTGAAGATATGAATTCTGATACAGACAGAACAAATGGAAATGATGAGCAGATGCCGGATAATACATGGACGGATGAGCATGAATTTGAGCCTTCTTCCGCAGAGGTCGTAATTATTGATCTCAACCAGCTTGATAACAGTGAGGAATAGAAGCATTTAAGAAAATAACAGGAGAAAACAATGAAAAAACGACTGCTGCTTGTGCTGATGACAGTAATTTTAACAACAGGTATGTTCATTCCAAAAACATATGCAAATGAAGGTGTTACCGTGAAGCTGCCATCTTTTCCCGTAACTATAAACGGTACCTTAATTAACAATAAGACAAGTCAATATCCTATGATTGTTTATAATGGTATAACGTATTTTCCCATGACATACTATGACTGCAGGTTTCTTGGACTGGAAAGCATCTGGGACGCAAAAAACGGCCTGACTGTTGAAAAAACCGGTGTAAGCTGGAGATACAATAAATACAGCTCCAATAAACCTAACAATACTTCTTACACAGCAAAAATTGCCGGTTTCAAAATAAAAGTAAACGGGAAAAAAATTGATAATTCAAAGCAGGAATATCCCCTGCTGTTTTTCAGAAATATAACATATTTTCCGTTAACATGGCAGTTTGCCGTAGAAGAATTCGGCTGGAAATATTCATTCGATAGCATCAATGGTTTGATCATAACTTCAACAGAAAACGAAAGCTCGGCAGGTCAGCTTACCCTTCCCATAGCAACCCGTGAAAACGGAGAAAAGGGTGCCTTCACAATGGCCGGCGATTATTTTTACTATGAAGGGCCTAACGGTATTATCTATCAGTCCCCCGTGGCAAGACCCCATGAAAGGAAAAAAATTTATCAGCTTCCTGAAACCGGCTACGGTGCAAAATATGTTTATGCATCACTTAAGACCGAAAATGGAAGGATTTTGCTAAACTACCATACAGGAGGGGCAACCACAGGTTCAGATCACCTCATATTGCTTAATGAAGACGGCTCTTTCCGTGAGCTTGACGCAGGCTATTCTGTCATGAAAATTTATGATGATTATCAAATTCGTGTAAATCAAAGCTTTCCGCCTGTGAATAACAACCTTCAAATGAGAAAAAGCGGAGAGCCCTCCTATAAAAGCGTGGGAAATCCGGAATATTTATACGGCTGGATTTGGACAGCAGATAAAAATTCCGGTTCAATGTCTGGAATTCAAAGTAAGGACCTGTACCTCATAAATGATGATATATTTGTACTTGGAACTCCCGACAAAGACAACACTTATTTATCTACAGGAATTTATAAAATCAATATAAATACCGGAATAACAGAAAAAGTTTGTGAAGAGTCGGTATCCGGGTTTAAAATATTTGAAAATACAATATATTTTACCGATTTAAATAATTCCCTCTACAGAGTGCTCACCGTCGGAGGCAGTGCGGAAAAGCTAATAAGCAAGCCTGTAGCTAATTATAGCGTGCTTAAAGGGATGATATATTATTCACTGGATGATGGCAGCAATCAGCTTTATATATATGGCAGGAATGATTCAGTGAATCCCGGAGGCAAACTTAAAAGCCTTGAAATACAAAGCGGATACATGGTTGCCGTATTTGATAAAAAAAGCGAGTCACCTCATAAGATGATGATTATTGATGAGCGTGGAAAAGTTATTTACAAAACGATGGAGAATGTGCTTCTGGTGAGAATAGAAAACGGCAAGGTGGTATTTGTCAAGGACAATTAGATGTGGAATACATCAGGTGAACATATGAAAAAAATAATTATTATACCGGCATATAATGAACAGAGCAGCCTTATGCACGTAATAGATGACCTTAAAGAAAATGCACATAGTTATGACTATGTAATAATAAACGACGGCTCAACAGATGATACCTTGGAGCTATGCAGAGAAGAGGGCTTTAATGTAATTACCCTGCCTGTTAACTTAGGTATTGGTGCAAGTGTGCAGACAGGATATTTATACGCATTGGAAAAAGGCTATGATATTGCCGTTCAATTTGACGGCGACGGCCAGCATGACGCAAAATATATAGACAATATGTACAGGAAGATGCTTGAAACAGGAAGTGATATGGTAATAGGCTCAAGATATATAACAAAAGAAGGATTTCAGTCAACTGCTCTGAGAAGAACAGGCATCATGGCTCTCTCCAAGCTTATCAAGATACTTCATAGGCAGGAAGTAAAGGATGTAACATCAGGTTTTCGCATGATAAACAGAAAGGTTATAGAATCCTTTGCCGAATATTATCCATATGATTATCCTGAACCCGAGACCATTGCCTTCTGCATACGCAAAAACTACCGTATTACAGAGGTTCCAGTAATGATGCGCGCCCGAAACGGAGGAAGCTCTTCAATAAAAAGCTTTCAGTCGGTTTATTACATGCTGAAGGTCGGCCTGTCCATCATCATTGATTATTTCAAAAAACTATAATTTCATAAGAAGGTGAGATAATGAATTTGCTTACTCAAATTTGGTGTATCGTACTGTCAGTATGCATAATCATTTATTTGGTCGTAAATATCTGCCGGCAGAAATACAGTGTAAAATTTTCAATGCCCTGGTTTTTGAGTTTTTTAGCGGTTATTGTAATGTCAGTATTTCCCGGTACAATAGATGAAATAGCCACACTGTTAGGAATACACGAATCAACTAATGCCATATTCTTTATTGCTATATCTCTGCTGATTATCAATATAATGAGCATGTCGTTTTCAATGTCGGAAACCAAGAAGAAATCAATAAGGATGGCACAGGAAATTGCATTGCTGAGAAAGGAACTCTCAGGTATTAAGTAGGTGTACAATGAAATCATTTAATAGAACTTTCGGATATATTCTTTGGATTATATATTCAAATATATTGATTTACGCATCATTTTACTATAATTGGAAGCAGTTGCTG